>DAOVWV010000117.1 GCA_030636485.1 Methyloprofundus sp. | reverse complement strand
GGCAATGAATCGCTTTTTACTGGATTTCGATACCGGCAAACAGCAAGGGCGGTATTTGAATTTTGAGTTACCCGTTTTACCGTTTAGTGCCCATCAATTCGAGCTGGCTTTGTGTTCACATCTCTTGTTTTTATACAGCGAACAATTAGACCTGGATTTTCATATTAAGGCTGTTTTGGAATTATGCCGTGTTGCAAAAGAAGTCCGACTGTTTCCGTTACTGGATTTATCGCACCAGCCCTCTGCCCACCTAAAACCTGTTATGCAAGCTTTAGAGCAGGCTGGTTTTATCGCCACGATTGAAGGTGTTGATTACGAGTTTCAAATCGGTGCCAAGCAGATGCTACGCATACAATCCGCCATATAAACACACAAGGAATAAACGATATGAACAATACCTTTGATGCCATTATGCCGATTTCCATACGGCCTGAAGCCGTTTTTGTTTCTGGTCTAGGCTCTTGCTTAAACGATGACCAGGGCAACACTTATCTGGATTTTATTCAGGGCTGGGCGGTGAATACTTTGGGACACAGCGACCCTGCCCTGGTTGCTGCCATTCAAAATCAGGCACAAACACTGATTAACCCCAGCCCCGGATTTTATAATGCACCGATGATACAACTAGCTGACCAACTAGTTGAACACAGTGTTTTTGATCATGTGTTTTTTACTAACTGATGTGTCAAACGACTGATCTGTCAATCAACGCTAGGAGCGGGAGAAAGCAAGGGAAACTTAAATTTCTTCTGGAAGTACATCATGTTTGGGTGGTTTTTAAAACAAGTGTTTCTAGATCATGAATTACAGGAAAACTATGTAAGGAATAGTGGATTAGACTGGACGATAGTCAGGCCGGCAGCCTTTACAGAGGGCGAAAAAACAGGCAACTATAAACATGGGTTTGATGCGACTGATAAATCACTTAAGCTGAAAATTGCCAGGGCGGATGTCGCTGACTTTATTCTCAAGCAACTAGAGTCTGGCATTAAGCCCTTTAAGTCACCCGGTTTATCTTACTAGAGGATTTAATCATGAACATACAGATAATGATTATAATTATGGCAACACTTTCGACCGGTCTTATGTCAGTTATTTTCTTTACCTTGACAAACGCAGTCACCCCCGGCATAGGCAAATTAAAAGACATAGAGTATTTAGGCGCTTTACAAGCGATGAATTGAGTTATTTTGAATCCGGCATTTTATGTGCTTTTTATATGTCCTATTTTAACTTTACCACTCGCTACCATACTCAATTATAATTCAGCGCCTGCTTTGGTTTTTAAGCTTTTATTAGTCGCTAGCAGTATCTATTTAGCTGGGAGCTTTTTGGTGACTATACTGGGAAACATACCTTTAAATAACTTACTACACAGAAATGATTTAGAGAAAATCAGCATAGAAAATACTAAAGATTTGAGAAGCAAAATAGAAGAAAAATGGAATGCTTTTAATTTAATTCGTACCATTACCAATACCTTCGCCAATTTTTATTTAAGCTCAAAATAGCCTTTTTCGATCCATGTAAATCAATTACTTACAGGCTGAAAAACTTGCCAAAATGGGCTGATTTTCATTTTGGCGAAGGTATTGATTACATCCTTTATTTCATTTATATTATTGCTCATAACCTGTTTTATCATGACCTAACAGGCATGACTTTGAGAGATTGAAAGCGCGAGAATAAAGCATTGTATGAAAGGTGTGGGATGGCAGGTTAATTGGAAAAAACATATTAGCATTCTATGTTATCGACTAAAATTGAACTTTATTAATCATACGATTAAGCGTATGGTTAATGCTCTTTATCTGGAGCTAATGATGCATAACATCAGTGAATGTGAATTAAGCGCCGCTATTATGTAATCTAAAGCAGATATGGCAGTAGGACGGTTTGTTAAAGAATCAGTCGGGAATGCGCTGTCGGTAGAAAGCGCATCATATATAACTATCACCCATAGAGATACTCAACAATAGGTGCATAGAATCCCCCTCCCTGCGTTGATCACCATAAAAAATTGATGTGCCCATTACCTTTAGATCGCTTAATAATTTCACAAAACTTTCGTACAATTTGTTTGCCCTTATTGAAATTTTCGTTGATAATGAAATTGTTAGCTTCACATATTTTCTAAGTTGCTCTGATTTCTAGCCCTCAACAATATAATATAGAAACAAGTGAACTAATACACCGTCCCGTAAATTCGTACAACATCATTTCTGAGCATTACTCAGTCAAACGTGGGCACAAGCTTTACCAAGGAGCTTAGCTTAAACAATGGGTTCTTGATAAAAGACTTCGGGAATGACAACCATTATTGTTACCGAATTGATGGAGTACAGTACTAGCCTTAATTTTTTTCAACTTTGTTCAGTTTTAAATTTTAGTCAGTAAATAAGTTAATCGACTTAAAAAGCATCACCGGATAAAGACCTTCTTAAGAAGTAAATAGATAGATGGAGAGTTTTGCCATGAAGTTTTTCGTACTCCGCTCCCTAGGTATATTTGTATTTTCATTATGGCTCGCACCTGCTAATGCAGCTTGTCTGTGTGGCTCAACCTGTAATTTAACCTTAAACGGTCCCATCACATTAACCTCAGATGTGTCTTATACTGCTTGTGAGACTATAACGATAGGGTCAGGTATTACTGTTGGCGAATTGACCAAACTGACCTTGAACGCAGGTTTAGGTGTAAACTTATCGCCTGTTTTCAGCGCAGAAAAGACATCTCAGCTCAGCGTGATTATCAACCCAGACCTGGCCTGTGATGGTGATAGTGATAGTGATGGCATCAATCAGTGCATGGATTGTAATGACAATGACCCAGCTGTTTACCCAGGTGCTCCCGATATACCTGATGCTGCCTATATTGACAATAACTGTGATGGCATCGATGGTGATATTGATCAAGCCGTTTTTGTTTCCAGTTTAAATGGTATGGATACAAACAATTGTGGCCTTATTGATTCACCGTGTTTGACGATTGCTAAAGGTATTGAGCAAGCTAACTTAATGAGTATGCCCAGTGTCTTTGTTGAGGAAGGCTCGTATAACGAAGTAATCAACCTAGCAAATGGCATCTCGATTTACGGTGCTTTTGATGGTAACTGGAACCGTCCAGCCTCCAGTGACACAATAATAACCGGTGGTTTATATAATCAAGACAACAGCTATACAGTCTTTCACGCTCGAAACGTGACATCCACGTTAACCGATCTTGTTCTTATTGCTCCAGATGCATCCGGTGTAGACTTTAATGGTGGTCGAAGTAGCTATGGAATTAACGCAGTTGACTCGGCACTCACTTTAGCCCGCTTAAGTATTGAGCAAGGCGATGGTGCAGATGGTAGTGCCGGCACTGCGGGAACCAATGCCTCACAACCCCCTCCACTTGCAGCATTTAATGGTGAAAATGCTGGTTTCCTTAACACTTATTGCAATGACTCAAGGCGAGGTGCTGGAGGAGGCAAAGCAATCAATGCTGCTTGCCTTTCGGATACCCAAGGTGGTGATGGTGGGGATGGTGGACTCATGGACAGAGATTGCAGCCCCTTCAGCGGCAATTCAAGTGCAACACTTGGGAGAATCGGTAATAACGCCGATGGTAATGGAGGAGTTGGAGGCTCTAGAGGTTCAACTTGCAAAGGTTCTAGGCCTGGTGCTGGTACAAATGGTAACTCTATTGATGGACTGGGCGGAATCAGCGGCAAAAATTTTGGCGCGATAATTAACAACCACTGGTATGCCTTATCTGGTCATTCGGGTTCCTTGGGAACTCATGGAACTGGCGGCGGTGGCGGTGGCGGTAGCGGCGGCTGTGATTTAGGTATCGATGATTTTGGTGCTGGCGGTGGTGGAGGCGGCGCTGGTGGGTGCAGAGCAGTTTCTGCCGGCTCTGGCGGTATAGGAGGTGGAGGCAGTTTTGGTATATTTTCAGTGGGCGGCTCGCTGAATATTAATGATGTTAACTTTATTCGAGGCAATGGCGGGAAAGGTGGTAATGGTGGTGCAGGCGCACTTGGCCAACCTGGCGGATTGGGAGGTAGCGGCGGCCTAGCTTCTTCAGACACAAACCCTGGCGGTAATGGTGGTAATGGTGAGCGCGGTGGCCACTCTGGTGGCGGTGGCGGTGGTTCAGGTGGTAACAGTTTTTGTGTTTACACTTACCTAACAGCAGTCTCTACTTCTGACTATACCTGTAGCGGAGGGTTTGCTGGGTTTGGAGGGAGTGGTGGAGCTGGTGAAGTAGGTAATACCCTAGGCTACAGTGGAGATAATGGTGTGATTGATACAATTAGTGTTTGCAATACCCCACAAAGCTGTAATAACTGACCTGCTAAATATAATTTGAATTCAGGTGTTTATTTTATAAATGGGATGGCTTTTAGGCGGAGGAGGATATTTAGAAAGAAACCTCCACCCCCATTACCACACGGCTATTGTTATTAAACTGCCCAAACACTCCCCGCCGATCACCATAAAAAATATCCGCTCCAACCCAGGTTTTAAGATTATCCAGCCATTCGTAACTGATCTTAGGGCGGATGATACCGTCGCCATTATTAATATTACCAATCACTAACAGCTCTGCCGTTAATGAATCATAGAGAAAATTACGCCTGATTAACCCTGTGAGGGTTGTATCCAGTTTATCGCGTGTCGATTGCTGTGCATCATGGATCATCCAGCTTTGTATGAGCTGCATACTCACCAACACATCCCAGGGGGCATTCCAGTCCAGTCCCAAGGCATACTGTAATTCTGGGCTTTTCACTACACCTTGATTGAGCAGTGGATTGTTGCCAATAAAATAATGCTCGGTAAAATAACCTATTTCACCGCGTATCACCCAGTCGTCAAAGGCATTACTGGCCGTCGCACCGATCACATGCGTGCGTTCATAGTCGGGTGTTATCGTTACCACGGGGGCTTCATTAACGATAGATAAGCTCTGCCTAAGTACCGGGGCATTATTATATTGATACAAATAATTGAAAGTGATATCCCAGCCTTTCCAGAAGGTTGTCGCCCGTAGCCCGACATCCGAATCTAAAAACCCATTCGTCGGCCGATTGGCTTGCTGTATATTGACTTGCACACCGGGCGGCGCGGTGGGTACTAGCTCGGGTGAGGTAAAAGCGTATGTCGCATCTTGTTTGGCTAATGCATGGTAGGTCGGGTCTGGAATCCAGATAAATTGCAGATCCCAGTTGGCAAAGCTACGTTCAATATTAACCGTCCACAAAGGAATACGCGAACTCTCAAAGTCGTCCAGGATAAATTCTCTGAAGGATTGTGGATTGACTATATCCAGCACTTTGAGGCCGTCTGGTTTACCCCAGACGATTTGCTGTTTACCCAAGGTAAGATAAGTATCTCCGATTTCGCCTTGCAGGTAGAATTCGCGTAATTCCAGCTCTATGCCATCATCCAGTTGTGCGGGTCTGCTGTAAGGGCTGTAGGTATCCCGGCTAATATCATTTATTTGTAGGCCATTTATGGCTTCGGCTCTGAAGCGTACTGTTGAATTGAGTTGCCAGCCATTTTCAAAGCTGGCATTAAATTCAGGGAGTAAGGTTAAATTTAACGCCTGGCTACTACCGTTGCGGGTATTGAGCATCCACTGTGCGTTAGCGGTGATTGAAGTATCAAAGTCAACAGCGTATGCGCTTGATTGGCATAAGGCGAGTAGGCCAAAATATAGCTGTTTGTACTTGGTCATGGTATTCCCCAAAAAAATGGACTTACCTCTTTACCACGGAACGCAGAGCGTTCCTGTATGCATTCCCACGCGGAGCGTGGGAACGAGAGGCTTACGTGGTATTTTTCATCTCCTATCGTTAGATTTTACAAACCACGCTTCAACGCATTCTGAGTAAACACTCGGTCATTAACCCCCTGCTGATAATTTACATCAGAAAATGTAAACCGGGTTTG
>DAOVWV010000252.1 GCA_030636485.1 Methyloprofundus sp. | reverse complement strand
TTTACAGCGTAGCTCTTTGGTGATACATGAAATCATGGGGCGAGTCTGGTACAAGCTACGCTATTTATAAAAGTGGGTATTGTTTAGGAGTGGGCGCGGAAACAGAGAGCTCAGAGTTTTCATGGCGGGAAAGCTCTGTCTCCTCTGTGGTAAAAATGTTAGATTATTTATCACCCTACTTACCTAGCAATAGGCGCGCTGTAGCGCGCCTATTGCTCTTCTCTTACTGCTTTCTATCATCTGCCGTCATTAATCGTGCGGCTAAGTCGTGATCAGAATAAGTCTCTAAAGCATGTCCCACCTTCTGGCAAGAGCCACCACTGCGAGCGTAGTGAGTGCTAAACTCATCAATATAAATTAATATTGAGTGATCAATTAAATAACCTTGAGAAAAATCAAAGATAATTTTCTTACCCTGCTCTATCTCATCAACGGCTCTTTTAAGGGGAAGAAAGTTAGAGAATAATATGGAGCCAATAAGGTTCACATGCACATACTCCCCCTTTTCTTTAATTGTAAAATGAACTTTAAATAGGTTGTTAAGCCATACACCACGCGATATGTGAAGTATTAGCTTTACAAAGACACCGAAAAAGACACCCACTAATAGATTAGTCGATAAAACTGCAATAATTGTTATTATAAATAAAGCCAGCTGATCTTTTCCTATCGCCAATACCCGCGCAAATACTTTGGGTGTTGCACGACGATAACCGATAAAAACCAGCAAAGCGGCTAGCGATGCGTGTGGAATACTATGGATAAGATGCGGGAAAAAGACTACAAAAAGCAGTAATATCAAACCGTGGAAGAAGTTGGCCCAGCCTGTTTGTGCGCCCGCATCGACATTGGCTGAACTACGTACAAATTCGGCAATCATTGGCAGGCCACCCAAAAAACCAGAAATAACATTACCAATACCGATAGCTGATAAATCACGGTCTAAATCAGTGGGTCTTTTGTAGGGATCTAATTTTTCTGCAGCGGTTGCACTTAATAAGCTTTCAAGGCTCACAACCAGACAAATACTGATCGTTGCTACCCAAAACTCGAAGGTTAGAAATTTTGAAAAATCAGGAAGGCAAAAATAATTAGAAAAATCCGCTGGAATCTCGACCAAAAAAGGGGGGGAGATAAGGTGTTCATGTAACTCGGCCTGACCAAAATGAATATGCTCATGCTGAATACCAAAAAATTGCGCTAAACCCATACCAACGATCAGGAGCATAATGGGTGCCGGAATTTTACTAATCCTGAATTGCTTTAAAAAAGGCCAGATAATTAAAATGGACAGAGAAATCAATCCAATGGTTGCAATTTCAGGTGTTGCATTGAGCAGGCTGTTTGGGATTTGCCCTAGCATGGAAATAAGATTACCTGGCTCAGGTGTTGCGCCGACCATAACGTGAACTTGTTTAGCCATAATGCCAATTCCCATGGCAGCTAGCATACCGTGTACCACAGGCGTAGGGAAAAAAGCACTCAGGCTTCCCATCTTAAGGCGGCCCATGATAATCTGGAACAGGCCAGCAACCATAATGGCGGCCAGTGTATAACGATACCCTGACAGCATATCACCATCACTGAGTGATTCCACAGCACTCAGCATAACGACAATCAGACCCCCGGCAGGACCATTAATAACAACATAAGAGCCACTGACGCGGGAAACAAACAGTCCTCCAACAACCGCAGTAATAATACCTGCTGATGGCGGAAAGCCAGAACCTATGGCAATACCTAAACATAAAGGCAGGGCAATAAGAAAGACAAAAAAACCAGCTTGTAAATCACTGCGCCAATTTTCTTTAAGACCGTCGATTCCTTCTTTAGGAAGAGTGTAGTGTTTGTTCATAATGACTCAGTTTGTTGAATAATCCGTAATTTTAACAATTTAACACTGTAAAAGCTGAACAATTTGTTTTTGTTGTAGGCTATCCGTTACTTTCAGCGCTTATACCGTTGCTGTAGGTCAGGCTTTAATGGTCGGTGACTTCATTAGTGATATACAGGCAGGTAAGCGTATGAATTTTAAAACGACTTTGGTTCCCTTAGGAAAATATACGCCTAACGAGTTGGATGATGATTATAATATTGATAAAATAGATCAGTTGTTTAGCTTATTTTATCAGTCCCCATAGATTAATTAAGTTCAATTTGTTACTAAACCGAACAATTCGTTTAAAATAGTAAAAATTAACAATACTTTATATTCAGGTAAGGCTTTATGCTTAAAGCCACCGTGTCACTAAAATAAAAATACCCCCATGACACCAGAACAATTTAAACAGTATGCCGCAAAAGGCTACAATCGTATCCCCATCGCACGCGAAGTGCTGGCTGATTTAGATACACCGCTGAGTGCCTATCTTAAATTAGCGAGTGGGGCTTATTCTTATCTTTTTGAATCAGTACATGGCGGTGAGCAGTGGGGACGTTATTCTATCATTGGCCTACCCTGTCAAACGGTGATCAAAATATTTGCCAATGAGATTCGCATTGAAGAGTCAGGCACTGTTATTGAAACCTTAGAGCATGAAAACCCTCTGGTCTGGATAGAAGAATTTAAACAGCGTTTTAAAGTGCCGGATATAAAAGACTTACCACGATTTAATGGTGGGCTGGTCGGTTATTTTGGCTATGAAACCATTGGTTATATTGAGCCGCGTTTAAAATCAACAGGTAAAGAAGACCCGATTGGCAGCCCGGATATTTTATTAATGGTCTCAGAAGACATATTGGTATTCGATAACCTGTCGGGAAAAATGATATTGCTAACCCATGCAAATCCGGTGGAAGAGGGGGCTTATGATAAAGCGCAGACTCGACTGGACGAATTAACTGTCAAGTTGCATGAGGTACAGGCACAAAGCAGTCAACAGCATACATCTAAACAGGTCGATGAGGCAGACTTTGTCTCTGGCTTTACCCAGCAGGGTTATGAAGAAGCCGTGTTAAAAGCAAAGGAATATATTGTTGCGGGTGATGTGATGCAAGTCGTGTTATCACAGCGCTTATCCATTCCTTATACTGCCGAGCCTCTGGATTTATACCGTGCTTTACGTTGTTTAAATCCTTCGCCCTATATGTATTATCTCAACCTTGAGGATTTTCATATTGTTGGCTCTTCGCCTGAAATCCTGGCACGTCTGGAAGATGATACCGTCACAGTCAGACCCATTGCCGGGACGCGTCCGCGTGGCAAAACGCCAGCAGAAGATACTGCACTGGAAAAAGAATTATTAGCCGACCCTAAAGAACTGGCAGAGCATTTAATGTTGATTGATTTAGGCCGCAATGATGCGGGGCGTGTCTCAAAGATTGGTACGGTTAAGCTCACAGATAAAATGATTATTGAACGTTATTCGCATGTGATGCATATCGTCTCGAATGTGACTGGAGAGCTACAGCAGGGCAAAGATGCCTTTAGTGTATTATCCGCCACTTTTCCGGCCGGGACTGTGAGTGGCGCGCCAAAAATACGGGCGATGGAAATTATTGATGAATTAGAACCCGTTAAGCGTGGCGTTTATTCGGGGGCTGTCGGCTATATTTCCTGGTCAGGCAATCTGGATACCGCGATTGCCATTCGTACCGCAGTGATTAAAGATAAAACTTTACATATACAAGCAGGTGCGGGGATCGTTTACGATTCTGTGCCGAGAAATGAGTGGGATGAAACCATGAATAAAGGCCGTGCAATTTTCCGTGCCGTCACAATGGCAGAAGCAGGACTAAACGGAGGCCGCTCATGAGTCATTGTAAGGTCGTGATGGTCGATAATTATGATTCCTTTACCTATAATCTGGTGCAATACCTAGGCGAACTGGGAGCTGATGTCACTGTGGTACGTAATGACGAGGTCAGTGTCGAAGACATTCAGGCTTTAAATCCTGATAAAATCGTGATTTCTCCTGGCCCTTGTACACCGAAAGAAGCGGGTATTTCAGT
>DAOVWV010000027.1 GCA_030636485.1 Methyloprofundus sp. | reverse complement strand
TCCAAAAGATGCGCTTCGTGCCTCAGCACATCCTATGTCTCTCGCCACTCACTTAATGGCAGTGACGCTTTCTGCGTGGGAATGAGAGTATAAACCCTTTGGTTTTGGGTTGAATATCAGTCCCTCCTGTACATTTTCTAAGGCACACACACATGTCCACGCACCCCCGACATATCCAGATAATGGATACCACTTTACGTGATGGCGAGCAAACTCAAGGGGTTTCCTATGCGCCTGATGAGAAGCTAAATATCGCTAAAGCACTCCTGCAATCATTACAGGTTGATCGAATTGAAGTCGCTTCTGCACGCGTGTCAGAAGGCGAAAAGCAAGCGGTAAAGCGAATTAATGAATGGGCGCGTGAAGAAGGTTTTGATGGCCGTGTCGAAGTCTTGGGGTTTGTTGACCACACGCGTAGTGTCGACTGGATACTGGAATCAGGCGGTAGTGTTATCAATCTGCTGACCAAAGGCAGTGAAAAGCATTGCCGGGATCAGTTGGGGAAAACCCTGCAACAGCATGTCGATGATATTCTTAAAACGGTGGAGTATGCACTGAGTAAAGGCCTAGCGGTTAATGCCTATCTCGAAGATTGGTCTAATGGCTATCGCGATAACCGTAATTATGTGTTTGAATTAATGGATCGCCTGCAACGTACTGGCATCAATCACTTTATGCTGCCTGATACCTTGGGAGTTATGTCGCCTGATGAGGTCTTTGATAGCTTAAGCGATATGTGTCATCGTTACCCAGAGTTGCATTTTGACTTTCATCCGCATAATGATTATGGCCTGGCCACTGCGAATGTCATGGCTGCTGTACGAGCCGGAATAAATTCCATTCATTGTACGGTTAACTGCCTGGGAGAAAGGGCAGGGAATGCATCGCTGGCACAAGTGAGTGTGGTGTTGCGTGACAAAATGCAGATGGAATTATCCATTGATGAAAGCCATTTGATGCGCACCAGCAATTTAGTCGAGAACTTTTCCGGTAAGCGCGTTGCAGCGAACACCCCCATTATTGGCACCGATGTATTCACCCAAACGGCGGGTATTCATGCTGATGGTGATCAAAAAGGTGACTTGTATAAAAGCAAATTAGTGCCCGAACGTTTTTCACGTATTCATAGCTATGCGCTAGGTAAAATGAGCGGCAAGGCTTCGCTAAAAAAGAACCTGGAACTACTGGAACTCGATCTTTCAGAGGAAAACCAGAAAAAAGTCCTAGCCAGAATTGTGAGGTTAGGCGACTCCAAACAAACCATTACCACCGATGACCTGCCTTTTATCATCGCTGATGTATTGGAAAGTAAAAATTATCAACATATCAAACTACTTAACTGCACCATCACCAGTGGCTTTGACTTAGAATCAACCGTCAGTTTACGTGTGGATGTGAGAGGTGAGCAACATGTTGCCGCAGGCTCTGGAAATGGTGGCTTTGATGCCTTTATAGATGCGATTAACAAAGTCATGAAGCTGCATGATTATGCGTTGCCTGCTTTGCTGGACTATGAAGTCAGAATCCCCAAAGGCGGACATACCAGTGCGCTGACAGAATGTGTGATTACCTGGGATTGTGATAATAATAATCGTAAAACCCGTGGTGTACATTCCAATCAGGTTTTTGCCGCTATTTTGGCTGCGCTGAGGATCATTAATATTCAGTTGCATGAGCAAAGGTGAGATTGGGGCTATAGGTTCTCAGATAAATAAATTCCATTTGTACAACGGATAACATCCCTTTGAGGGATGGTATCCGTGAAGTTCTTTTTCTGAGAATCTATAGATTCCCGATAACAGACTTCGGGAATGACGACCTTTTATCTGCATTTACCCGTGAATAATGAGACGTTACAATTCTCGCTCCTAAGTAAAATATATCAACTAACAGGAAAGAATATGTCTTCAGGCTTTCTAATGCATTCCTTGCTGATTTGTCAGTTTGAGCTAAAAAGGTTGTTTTCCACCCGAAAAGGCCTGCTATATCTCATTACATTTACATTGGTCTGGTATTTTATTCTCTTTTATCCACTACGCTCCGCAGCCGATTTTCTGGCTCAGGAACACAATGCAGCAGCTGGTGGCAGTTTTCTGGACTTTGTGGGCTGGGGAGCGCTGTTGAATTGGCAGGTACCAGAATTGGCGGTATATTGGCATTTTGCGCTGATTATATTTCCACTATTGACTATTTTGACATCTGCTGATCAGACTTGTTCTGATAGAGAGCGGGGTACTTTGCGGTTTTTAGGCTTGCGAGTGAGTAGAAACAGTCTGTTTTTTGGTCGCTTTGCCGGAGCAATGTTAAGTCATGCATTGTTGATTGCTATCTCTTTATTAAGTACTGTCGTGGTTGCTGTTTATCAGGATGCGGCGTTGCTTGCCAGTGCATTGAATGGCGCGGCTGCTATCGCAGTGAACCTGCTTATCGTTCTGCTACCGTTTACCGCGATGATGGCAGTATTATCGGCAACGGTAAAATCCGCTAGGCAAGCAACAGTATGGGCTATTTTGATCTGGAGTTTTCTGGCCGGGATCATTAGTCTTTTATCTTCTTATTTGCCTGTATTGGAGAGCTTAAAAATCCTGGTTCCCGGGTATCAAATGTCTGCACTCTCTCAGCTTTCACAGTGGCAGGCGATACAGCTTGCTTATATTCCTTTACTGCAAAGTGTCGTGCTGTTGAGTTTAGGGTGCTGGATTATGCATAGGCAAAAATTATGACTACGCCAATAATACAATGTCATCATCTTAGTTATTCCTATACTGGCAAAACTGCGCTTAGCGATGTCGGTTTTAATGTGCTCGCAGGGGAACCCGTTGGTTTGGTGGGGCCGAATGGTGCAGGTAAAACCACTTTACTCAGTCTGCTTTGTGGTTTTCTGCCGGTATCATCGGGGACGTTGACGCTGTTTGGTCACAAGCCTGGTGCGGCAGTACTGAGTGGTAAAGTATCCGCGCTTCCTCAGGATGCCAGGTTGGATCCTGCATTGACAATCGGTGAGCAACTTCGTTTTTATGCACGACTACAGGGCTTGACGACGAAACAGGCGACAAATGAAGCAATAAGGGTTTTAGATGCGGTAAGCCTAAATGATTCGTTTAAACTAAAACCTGATACGCTGAGTCATGGCATGGCTAAGCGCGTTGCTATCGCCCAGGCTTTAATTGGTAGCCCAGAGCTGATTCTTCTTGATGAGCCTACAGCTGGCTTAGATCCCGTTAATACACGTAATATTCGCTCTATTATTACTGAATTATCGCCTGCAACAACGTTTATTATTAGTTCTCATGATCTTACTGAATTAGGCCGCTTGTGTCAGAAAATTTTATTGCTGGAAAATGGGCTTATGAGTTCAATGCAATTAAACGCCTCTGAGCATAATAGTCCTACCCGGTTTATCACGCTACAAATGGAGCCTTCTCCTGCCGTTGAGGTTATTGAAAAATTCAAGCAATTAAAGGGCGTTATACAGGTTTCCAATCCCCAGAAGAATGAGTATATAGTGCAGTATAATCCAGATATTGAAGCGAAAATGGATCTACAGGTACTGGGCTGTATTGCTGATAATGGCTGGCAGTACCGTCAGCTGAGTCAAGGTAAAACACTGGAAGAGAAATTGTTTTTTGATGGGGAGTGATGTTAATTCTCTTAACTTAATGGCCGTGACGCTCCGCGTGGGAGCGAGATTGCGTGTTGTTTGTCCCGTCTTAAGTACGTAGCCTACACAAACCTTAATGCCTGACTTTAACCAAACCTAAAGCCATTTTTAAACCGTGGCTTTAGAAAAATACATTTGCTTAAACGTATATACATAAATAGTTATGACAATTAAAATCGGAATTAACGGCTTTGGTCGTATGGGTAGGCTGGCCTTTCGGGCAGCATGGGGTTGGCCTGAATTTGAGATAGTGCATATCAATGAAATAGCAGGCGATGCAGCGTCAGCTGCCCATTTGCTTAATTATGATTCAGTGCATGGCCGTTGGGGGCAGCTTGTCGATAGTGATGAGTTGGGGTTGTTGATCAACAACCAGCGGGTGGGTTATACACAGAATTCCAGCATTGAACAAACGCCGTGGCATGAACTCGGTGTTGATATCGTGGTCGAATGCACCGGCAAGTTTAAATCCAAAGAGGCTTTGGCACCTTATCTTGAGCAGGGGGTGAAAAAAGTCGTGGTTTCTGCGCCAGTAAAGGATGGTACTTTAAATATTGTGATGGGGGTTAATGATCATCTCTATAACCCAGAGGTACACAATATTGTTACTGCTGCTTCCTGTACGACTAATTGTATTGCGCCAGCACTTAAAGTGATCCATGAAAATTTTGCGATTAAACATGGGTCAATTACGACCATTCACGACATTACCAATACCCAGAGCATACTGGATGAATATCACCCTGATTTACGCCGGGCAAGAGCTAGCGGCCTATCACTTATCCCGACAACAACAGGTTCGGCAACGGCTATCACAGAAATATTTCCAGAATTAAAAGGTAAGCTGAATGGTATTGCTGTTCGGGTTCCTTTGGCAAATGCCTCTTTAACGGACTGTGTTTTTGAAGTAGCACAACCCGTTAGCGTTGATGCAGTGAATGCTGCACTGGAAAGTGCAGCTTTAGGTAGCCTGAAAGGTGTTTTAAACTATGAAACAAAGCCTCTGGTTTCCGCAGACTACACCAATGATACTCATTCCTGTACTGTGGATGCCTTATCAACGATGGTCATAGATGGAACACAAGTTAAGTTATTGCTTTGGTATGACAATGAAATAGGTTATGTTCATCGAATGATGGAATTGACTAAAAAACTGGCATTGTTATTGGATATCTAAGATTATGAGTACGCCTGTGCAGCAATATATGTTGGTGACGGCCAGTTACTGGGCCTTTACTTTGACTGATGGTGCGCTGAGGATGTTGGTGATTTTATATTTTCACCAATTAGGCTATAGTCCTCTGGAGGTAGCCAGCTTATTTTTATTGTATGAGTTCTGTGGTGTCATTACCAACCTGGTCGGTGGTTGGATAGCGGCACATATGGGGCTGAATACGACCCTGCAATTTGGCCTGGCATTACAGATTGTTGCTTTGGCCATGCTAATGGTCGAACCATCGTTGCTCAGTGTGGTTTATGTCATGATAGCTCAGGCGGTGTCTGGGATGGCAAAAGACCTGAATAAAATGAGTGCGAAAAGTAGTATTAAATTACTCGTGCCCAGACATGCGCAAGGAAAGCTATACCAGTGGGTATCGCTACTTACCGGTTCTAAAAATACGCTAAAGGGAGTGGGCTTTTTTTTAGGCTCTATGCTATTGGCAACGCTAGGGTTTAGAGCTGCGGTTGCAGTGATGGCAGTCGGTCTGGTGGTGGTATTGCTGCTCAGTTTTCTATTGATGAAAAAGGACTTGGGAAAAACGCCTTATAAACCTAAATTTACAGATATTTTTTCCAAAAGTGCAGCGGTAAATCAGCTGTCTGCCGCACGGTTTTTTTTGTTTTCTGCGCGGGACATCTGGTTCGTGATTGCGTTGCCTGTTTTTCTTCAAGATCAGTTACATTGGGATTACACTGACGTTGGCGCTTTACTTGCTGCCTGGGTCATAGGCTACGGTATAGTGCAGTCTGTTGCCCCCTTTATTACGGGTATTCGTAAAGGCAAGGTGCCGGATGGTAAAACGGCAATGCTATGGGCTTTATTGTTAGCGACTCTGCCTTTGAGTATTGCTGTTTTTCTATATCAGCAATGGCATACAGAGAGCGTGTTAATTATTGGTTTATTGGTCTATGGTGCGGTATTCGCTATTAATTCCGCCGTGCATTCATACCTGATTGTTGCGTACGCAAAAGAAGAAGGTGTCTCACTGGATATTGGTTTTTATTATATGGCCAATGCAATGGGGCGTTTAGTTGGAACAATTCTATCAGGCTGGATTTACCAGCAATCTGGATTAGCCGCCTGCCTTTTGCTATCGGCGGCGTTTCTTTTAGTGACTAGCCTGATTTCAATTAGCTTGCCTCGGCATTAAAGCATCTTTTTTATAAGCCCATAAGCTTGATGTTATTGGGTCATAAGTTGAACCAGTGGCAAAAAAAGAAGGGCTATTGTCGTGCTTTACCTACAAAAAGTACGGTAAAATATGGTTTTTTATCAAACATGAGATACTTAAACCTTTTTCTAAAACTTAATGTATTTTACATTTCTATGTTCAAAAAACTATACGATAAAGCCATTCAATACTCTAAGCACCGTCATGCAACAAACTACCTGGCTGTTTTAAGCTTTGCCGAGTCCTCTTTTTTTCCTGTACCACCTGATGTCATGTTGGCACCGATGGTATTGGCGCGGCAAGAAAAAGCCTGGCGACTGGCACTTATTACTACGATTGCGTCTGTCTTAGGGGGAATGTTAGGCTATGCAATCGGTTTTTATGCCTTTGATATAATTCAGCCCTGGCTAGAGGGTTCGCATTATTGGGCTAAATATCAAATGGCTGAGCAGTGGTTTAAAGACTGGGGGTTCTGGGCTATTTTTATTGCGGGGTTTTCACCTATCCCCTATAAAGTCTTTACGATTGCAGCCGGGGCTTTATCTATGTTATTTTTACCTTTTGTACTGGCCTCTTTTGTTGGGCGTGGCGCACGGTTCTTTTTGGTTGCTGGTTTATTGGCGTGGGGAGGCGAGAGCTTTGAAGCGAAATTGCGCCAATATATGGATGTTATCGGCTGGGCAGTCGTTGCTATGATTATAATAGGCGTAGGGGTATACAAATTTTTGAGTATTTAATTGTTATACTTCGCGGTACAGTACCAATTTATGATAATAAAGAGATGTTAAAATGCGTATCTTAGTGGCCTCTTTGCTTTTTTTCTTTATGCAGCCCGCCATTGCCATTACCAAATGTATATTAAATGGCAAAGTGACTTATAAGCTAGGGGCTTGCCCCAAAAAATCCACCACTCAGTTTTTGATAAAAGACCGCTATATTGAAGAAGGTCAGTTGCAAAAAGCCCGGCAGGAGAGGGATGCACAATCTGTAAAAGATTTTATACGCATGAATATCCGGCCAGAGTATGATGAGAATGGCACATTGATCAAGCCTGGTTATGAAACTGTAAAAACCAAGGCAGAAAATGAGGATGAGGATTCTCAAATGGATGCCCCCGAAGTGGATGATGAGGCTAATGCCAGGCTACTGGAAATGCAGCGCCAACTGGATCAGCGTAGAAAAGAATTACAACAACTACAACAACAGCTACAGTAAACAACATGACCAAGTATGGCACTTGCAGAATTTAATTTAATCAAACAGTTTTTTACGCGCCCTGCGCAGCATAAAAGTACTCAACTATCAGTCGGTGATGATTGTGCATTGCTTTCCGTGCCTGAAGGGGACGAGCTAGCTGTTACCGTTGATACCATGGTAGAAGGTGTGCATTTTTTCCCTGATGTACCTCCAGAGCAATTAGGCTATAAATTAGTCGCGGTTAATTTAAGTGACTTGGCTAGCATGGGGGCGGAGCCTATTGCCATTACGTTGGCTTTGACAATGCCCAAGGTTGATACCCTCTGGTTGCAAGATTTTGCAAAAGGAGTGTTTGCCTTGGTTGATAAATATCAGCTTGATTTAATTGGTGGGGATACTACATCGGGATCTTTAACTTTAACTGTTCAGGCGATGGGATTGGTTCCTAAGCAGCAGGCTTTAAGGCGTTCTACTGCAAAAGTGGGGGATTTAATTTATGTAACCGGTACTCTGGGCGATGCTGGTTTAGGCCTGAAAATCAAGCAAGGTTATTCAGGACGAGAGACAGAACAAGCGTTACAGCGCTTTAATATGCCAGAACCCCGAATTCAGGAAGGGTTAGCCATACGCGCCTTAGCCAATGCATGTATAGATATTTCTGATGGCTTGGCGGCAGACCTAGGGCATATATTAAGCAGAAGTGGCCTGGGTGCGTGTCTGGTTTACGAGCACTTGCCTTTATCAACGGCGGTCATGGAGTATATGCGGCATACCGAAGACTGGCAGATGCCCTTGGTAGCAGGGGATGATTATGAGCTATGCTTTACCATTGCAGCTGAATATGCCCGGCAGTTGAGTATAGACTGTACCTGTATTGGTGTGATTGAAGCGGAGCAAGGCTTGCGTTTGACGCGTAATGGTATTAGTTCAATTTTTAATAACAGTGGCTTTGAACACTTTGCATGAGTAAAAAACAATGTTTATGATGAAAGTTGGAAAAAACCAATTAACAGCAAGGCAAATATTATTAGATCCCATTTTATGTTTAGCCTTTGGCTTTGGTTCCGGGCTAGCCAAAAAAGCGCCGGGAACCTTTGGGACTTTAGCAGCTGTTCCTATCTATATCGCACTGGTACAAACCCATATTCTTGTCTATAGTCTGCTGACCATTATATGTACAGTGTCAGGTATCTGGATTTGTGGTGTCGCTGCTGATAGGCTGGGAGAACATGATTTTGGTGGGATCGTCTGGGATGAAATTGCAGGACTTTTGATTACGATGTGGTTTGTCTCTTTTTCCTGGCAAAATCTGATATTGGGGTTTGTATTGTTTAGATTTTTTGATATACTCAAGCCTTGGCCTATAAAATGGATAGATCAAAAGGTATCAGGTGGCTTTGGCATTATGTTGGATGATGTGATTGCAGGCCTGTTTGCTGGGGGTTTGTTAGTTATTTTTAATTTATTTTAAAAAAGACTTGCCAGATAGGAAATACTCAGTATAATAGTACAAATCAATCGCGGGGTGGAGCAGTTTGGTAGCTCGTCGGGCTCATAACCCGAAGGTCGTAGGTTCAAATCCTGCCCCCGCTACCAGATATTTAGAAACCCCTTAATTGGGGTTTTTTTATGCCTGTTGATAAGGAAATTGGCATGACTTACAAGGAATACCGTCTCTTGTTTCACTTTGATCAGTAAACCTATCTATTCTACAATCCAGGTAAATTCCTTTTTACCGTACAGATAGTGGGCACCTCACCTGTAAATCTCATTAGGATTTATCGCGCCCGATAAATCAACGCTTTGCCGCTTCGCTTGGTAACTTCTCATTATTCACAGGTCAATGCAGATAAAGCTTGTGCTCAGTTGAGCTGGGTAAGGTCGTCATTCCCGAAGTCTGTCTACTGGGAACCCATAATTGGTCAGTGTGAATAAATTGCAGCCGCATCATATTGTGATCGTGTGCGGGAATTAAATATTGAGCTGTGTTGCTATCAGGATATTGCATTTCTGGAGGAAAGATTGCTTAAGTGGTTAAGGCGTTAACTGTAAAACGACAAATGAAATATGTTTTAGTGAGTAATATTTGTTAAAATTACCATTTGAATATGGAATATGCATTTTGAGTAATATCGTGAGTACTGACAGTTCATTGAGCTGTCTATCAAAAGGGCTTAAATGCCACCCCCCTATGAAATACACCATATTCAGTTAATCGTCATGTCGCTTTCTACCCACCAGCTTTATGTATTACCTTATTTATCCGATAGCGCGCGATTGTTTGCTGCCATTGCTAGCCAGCCTTGGGCCGTTTTTCTCGATAGTGGTCTCGCCGAAAAGCGGCAGGGGCGCTATGATATTTTAGCGGTTGATCCTGTCTGTACTTTAGTGACGCAAGGCCAACAAACCACGGTTTCTACCGCTGATAAGGCATTTGTTTCAGAGCAGGATCCGTTTACACTGATTAAACAACAACTACCTGTACAGCCCTCTTTTGCAGAAGTCCCTTTTAATGGCGGAGCCATAGGGTATTTTGCCTATGATTTAGGCAGAAATCTGGAATCGCTCCCAGAAATTGCCGAAGATGCTGAGCATATCCCGGATATGGCAGTGGGTATTTATCAATGGGCTGTGGTGGTGGATCACCAGCAAGAAAAAAGCTATCTGGTCGGTTGTGCAGATAATCCAGAGCACTGGCAGACTTTGATTGAACAATTTAGTAATTATCCACACAAGCAAAGTACAGATAGCTTTCAGGTCACCAGTGACATTCAGTCTAATATGACGCAAGAAAGATATGCTCAGGCCTTTGCTAAAATTAAGCACTATTTAAAAGAAGGTGACTGTTACCAGGTTAATCTGGCGCAGCGCTTTGTTGCTAGTTGTGAAGGGGAGCCTTGGCTCGCTTATCGGCAGTTACGGCAAATTAACTCTGCTCCCTTTAGTGGTTATTTGAATGTGCCGGGCGTGCAGGTACTGAGTTCTTCGCCCGAGCGTTTTCTAAAAGTATCGAATGGGATGGTGGAAACCAAGCCTATTAAAGGGACGCGACCGAGAAAAGACAGTGAGCAGGCGAATCAGCAACAAATCAGCGATTTACAGAAAAGCCATAAAGACCGTGCTGAAAATGTGATGATTGTGGATTTATTGCGCAATGATATTAGTAAAAACTGTATTCCAGGCTCAGTGAAAGTGCCTAAGCTGTTTGATGTGGAAAGTTATGCCACGGTACATCATTTGGTCAGTACGGTGACCGGCCAATTAGCAGGTGATCATCATGCGCTGGATTTATTGCGTAGCTGTTTTCCGGGGGGCTCGATTACCGGAGCACCGAAAATCCGTGCGATGGAAATTATCGAAGAGCTGGAGCCGCACCGGCGTGGTATTTATTGTGGTTCCATTGCCTATATCGGTTTTGATGGTGAACTTGATACCGGTCAGATAATCGCGGCTGCGCTAACCGCGGGTAAAACTGTATACCTGCCAGTGATCGACAATCTCAATCATTTGAGGTTTGCACATTTTGATGAAGACACCGAATTGCGTACCAATCAATTCGGGATTCTTGAACCTGTCACCGGACCTGGTCACTTCATGAGCCCACGCTGGCTCGATCTCGTGATTAGCCCGCTGGTGGCATTTGATACAAATGGGAATCGGCTGGGCATGGGCGCAGGCTACTACGACAAATGCTTTTCGTTTCTGTTGCACCGGCGCATGTGGCGCAAACCCAGGATGGTCGGGTTTGCCTTT
>DAOVWV010000392.1 GCA_030636485.1 Methyloprofundus sp. | reverse complement strand
TAGTGGTGCCGTCTATATTTTTGAACAGACAGCAAACGCTCATTCAAATGATTGGCGACAAACAGCGAAAATAATGGCAACTGATGCACAGGCTGGGGATCGCTTTGGTGCTGGGATTGCTTTTGTGGATGATGTTCTTTATATTGGCGCACCATTGCGCGGTCAAGGAAAAGTGTATGTTTTTACGCAGAATAGAGAATCGGGACGCTGGCAAAATGATGCGAGTGTTGAGCCGCAAGATCCACAGGCTTTGGGTTTTGGCGCGGCTATAGATCAGGATGGACAGACGCTGGTGATTGGAGCGCCGTATACCGATGCTAATAATAGTCAGCAGGCAGACGCTAAAAAGCGTCAGCCACGCTTTGCAATCAGTAAAGGTGATACTTTTGATCCAGGCATAGAAAGTGGAGCCCTTTTTGTCTATAAAAAGGTGGCGGGACAATGGCAGGCAACAGCACGTCTCGGTGATACGAACCGCGAATCAGCGGATCATTTAGGTGAGGCGGTTGCGGTTGAAGGGGATATTATTGCTGCGAGTGTTAAGCATAAAGATGTGTTTGATGATTTGCGTGCAGGCGTTGTGTATGTATATAAAAATATTGGCGATAAGTGGTTGGAAGAGAGTGCATTAATTGCCAGCAACCCAAATGTCGGTGCAAACTTTGGCAGTAGCTTTTCCTTGCTTGACAGGCATATATTGGTTGGAGCCAATAAAGTCCATGAGGATGGGTTTAATAGTGGTCAGGCCTATTTATTTACCCCAGATGCCAATAATAATGGCTGGGAGCTGATCCATCAACAAGCAAATGCAGATTTAAAGGCACATGAACAGCTTGGTCTGAGTGTCGCTTTAGGTGCAGAGTCTATGCTGATAGCCTCAAAAAAGGCAGTCTATGCTTTTCAGAATACAGCAGTGGACTATTATCCGGCTATTTATTACCCAAGTAGTCAGACCTTGCAATTGAATGAAGTCAGCTTGGCAGGCGTGGGTGTTTTGCGGGCCAGTTTACAGTTGAGTCAGGTTGCTGATACATTGTTACTCACGCTAAGTGATTATCAGTTGCGTCAGGATATTGATAGCAGTGATATACAGTACTCTGCGAGTACGGGGCATTTAACGGTACCACGGCTCGCCGTGCAGCAGGATAACGGGAAACTGGTGTTTTATGCGCTTGTTTTGCAGCAAATTGAAAACTCGGCAAGTATACAGTTTCGCGTGCTTTCATTAACCCCACTAGGATCTTGAGTATGACATTATTTATTCGCAAACTATTTATTCTGGCTGTCTTTATTGGCACTGTAGCAGAGGCAGCAGAGTGCCCGTCAGAAGGGAGCACTTATGATATGCAACAGGGCGCACTTTATTTACCCAGTGTCTTTGTCGAACAAGATGATTTTTTTGTTGCGGCAAAGCTGGAGCTGTTAGCCAGTAAGCAAGCCTTTCAGTTCCAATTAGTTGATGTGGACTTATTGGAGGGCGGCGCTAATAAAAAGAGTAAAACCTACCAGCCCGATACGAGATTATTAAAAATTTCCTCACTTTGCCTACGTTCTAATGAGACTGAGCAGTTAGTCACGCAAATAGAAATGCAGGCTATTCCGAATTCTGAGCCCATGCAGTTTCTGCTTAAAACGGCGAGTGATTCTACGGGCAGCTCTATTTTTAACTGGGCTATGGCGGCCAATAAAGGCGCTATTTTATTGCAGGATAGACAGGCATTTGATGCGCTGGCAATCACTGCGGATGCAACAGGCATATCGGGTGTACGTGAATTAAAGTTTATCATGGTAGACCTAGACACTGACCACCCTACGCTGTTTTTTATGGATTCAAAAGCGACACCGTTGCACTATGATTTTTTACGCAATGTACTTAAACGTTATCAAAATCTTAGTTATGCTCAAGGCGTTGCTCAATTCAGTGCTGAGAGTTATTTTAGAGACGCTAGACGGCATCTTGCAGGTTCCATTGTTGCTTACGATCAGTTCCAGGATAATGATGGCGCTGGTCTATATACGATGGAGTTCTGGCCTACTGACCCTGTTCCGGCAAGGTTAATTGAACGCGCCTACCATACCATTAGTGCGGCGATGCCTTTTCTATCCAGCCCCCTGGCATATCATCCGGTGGGTAATACTCATGAGCAGGAATACCAGGCATTTTCCGAGCGCTTTGCGGCAGAGAATATTCGCACCATTCTAACGGATGAATTGTTTGCACAGCTGGAGACAGCGATATTGAATAAAGGGGAGACATATGGGCGGCTAAAGGTGATTAACCCCGGTGATCCCAGCCCTGGTGAAGATGTTATTGCGATTTATACCTTTATACCTAATACCCTGGGGCATGTAGGCGGTATTATTACGCAACAACCGCAAACACCCTTGTCACATATTAATCTCAAGGCACGGCAGAATGATACACCCAATGCCTATATAAAAGAGGTACATAGCAATGCGGAGTATACGGCACTTATCAATAATTGGGTGCATTATACGGTGAGTGATGACGGGGTAAAACTTGAACCTACGACAGAGGCTGAAGCCTTGGCGTG
>DAOVWV010000363.1 GCA_030636485.1 Methyloprofundus sp. | reverse complement strand
CTTTCAGTTCTGACTCGGTACCGACGCACTTATTAACTCAGGAAGCATTGCAATTGTATTTTAGTAAAATAAAAGCCAATGGCATGTTAGCGTTTCATATTACCAATCGCCATCTGGACCTGAAAAAGGTCTTGGCAGATCATGCCAAGCAATTGCATTATGCTGCCTTGATTCAGGAATTTAAACCTAAGCAGGAAATGCCGCTGGTTGTTGCCACTGACTGGTTTGTACTGGCTAACAATGAACAGGTCTTGGCTCCTTTATATAAGAAAGGGCAGGGGCGTTGGCATAAGCCAGGCTTGTATTTTGGTATGCAGCCATGGACGGATGACTTTACCAATATCTTTGGCATCTGGAAGTAGAGAGTTAGAAGGTGTGTTGAGAATAGGCAGCTTAAAATATTTAAGCGAGCCTCTGCCCTTTTCCCTGATAAAATAACGGTTTTAATTGATACACTCTAACAAACTAAGTCGTCGTTTTATCATGTCAGAAGCTCAAGTCATTGTTTCACCACAGATTCCCTATAAAATAAAACGCCCCGTTTTTTGGACGGGGTTGACAGGTTGTGCAGATTCTTTAGCCATTGCAACAGCCATTCAAAACGAATCCCGTTTGTTTGTTGTATTGACTCCCGATACGCAAACCGCGTTAAGGCTGGAGCATGAGCTATCTTTCTTCTTGCAAGATGAATACCCTATTCTGCATTTTCCCGACTGGGAAGTTCTGCCCTATGATGTCTTCTCACCTTTACCTGAGATTGTTTCCGAGCGTTTAAAAGCCCTCGCCAAATTACCTGAAGTCACGCGTGGTGCATTGGTCTTGTCTATTACGACCTTAATGCATCGCTTAGCGCCCAGAGAACATATTTTAGCCAATAGTTTTTCCATTAATATTGGCAGTACCTTTAATTTGGATTTAAACCGGCTTAAATTGGAAGCTGTGGGTTATCAATGTGTCTCGCAAGTTGTGCAACATGCCGAATTTGCAGTACGCGGCTCGATTGTTGATCTGTTTCCGATGGGCAGCAAATACCCGTATCGGATTGAATTATTTGATGAAGAAGTCGAATCAATCAGAACCTTTGATCCTGAAACTCAACGCTCAATCGAAAAAGTGGATGTTATACAGCTGTTCCCGGCGCGTGAATTTCCATTTACCGATGCAGCCATTCATCATTTTCGCCAATCCTTTCGCGAAGCATTCCCTGATGGTTATCAAAATAATAATTTATATCAAGATGTTAGCAAAGGGATTACACCCAGCGGCATAGAGGCCTATTTACCTTTATTTGTGGATAAAACGGAAACATTATTTGATTATCTGCCGCCGACCACTGCATTTGTGCTCCCCGAATCCCTAGATCAGAGTGCACAGTCGTTTGTTGAAGAAATTGATGAACGCTTTCAGCAGCGTAAATATGATCTGGAGCGTCCATTATTAGCCCCCGAAAAACTGTATTTACAGGCGGATGAATTTATACGTCATGTAGAGCAATTTCGACGTATTTACCTAAAGACCCAGGCACAGGCTGAAGCCTGGGATGCCGAGAGCACTCAACTCCCTGATGTCAGTATTGACCAGCGATTAAGAGAGCCTGCCAGCCGCTTAAAAGCATTTGTCGCCAACAGTGACAGCAGAATACTTTTTATCGCCGAAACGGCTGGGCATAGAGAAGCCTTAATTGATAAGTTGCGCCGTTTTAAAATCCGCTTAAAGCAAGTCGAACACTGGCAGGAATTTATCCAGATTCAAGCCTCGCCCTGTATCACCGTCGCCCCCTTAGATCATAGCCTATACCTGCAACATGCGGGGCTGATAATTATTACCGAAAGCCAGCTACTCGGTGATAAAGCGCAACAAAGACGTAGGCGCAAGAAGTCGGCAGCGCGTGAACTGGAAAAGATTGTCAATAACCTGAATGAGCTGACCATAGGTTCCCCTGTGGTACATCAGGAGCATGGAGTTGGCCGCTATTTAGGCCTACAGGTATTAAAATTTGGTGAGATTGATGCTGAGTTTCTTACTCTGGAATATGCCAATGAAGATAAACTCTATGTGCCTGTTTCATCTTTGGAGGTCATCGGGCGGTATACAGGTGTCAATCCTGACACAGCCCCTTTACATCGTTTAGGCGGTGATCAGTGGAGTAAGGCAAAGAAAAAAGCACTGGAAAAAATTCATGATGTGGCGGCCGAACTACTGGATATCCATGCCAAGCGGGCTTTGAATAAAGGCCATGCTTTTGCTTATGAAGAAAGGGAATACCTCGCCTTTGTGGATGAATTTCCCTTTGAAGAAACGCCAGACCAGCAAACTGCGATTGATAGCATTGTTGAGGATATGAGCTCAGGCCAGCCTATGGACCGGGTTGTCTGTGGGGATGTTGGCTTTGGTAAAACCGAAGTCGCAATGCGGGCAGCGTATATCGCGGCACAGAGTGGCAAACAGGTGGCGGTACTCGTGCCGACAACCTTATTGGCGCAACAGCATTTTCAGAATTTTCGTGATCGCTTTGCCAACTGGCCACTTCGGGTCGAGGTTTTATCACGCTTTATTACCCCCAAACAGCAAAAAATCATTATTGCCGACCTAGCGGCAGGCAAAGTCGATATAGTCATCGGTACCCATAAATTACTCTCAAAAACGATAGAATATCGTGAACTGGGCTTGGTGATCATTGATGAAGAGCACCGTTTTGGTGTGCGCCAGAAAGAGCATTTTAAAGCGATACGTCAGGAAGTGGATTTATTGACGCTGACAGCCACGCCGATACCACGCACACTCAACATGGCCATGTCAGGCATCCGCGACCTGTCCATCATAGCAACGCCACCAGCACG
>DAOVWV010000311.1 GCA_030636485.1 Methyloprofundus sp. | reverse complement strand
GCGCTTCCTGTAAATGCTTTTTCATACTGGTATTATCTTTGCTATTATCCGCCCGCTTAATCAGTGCTGAATAAACAGGATTAACCCTTAGTTTAGGTGCAATGTCAGGGTTTAATTCTACCCGCCATTTTCCTTCCACTTTGGTCACAAATATATCAGGAACAACATATTCTGAATTAGTTTCTTCTATAGTACTTCCTGGCTTTGGATTCAGAGAGCGAATCAAGGCAATAACCTGAGTTAGTTTAAATTCCGAGAGCTCCATGCTGCGCATGAGTTTAAGCTGATCCTGTGCCGCTAAGAGTGGTAGAAACTCCTCGACCAATAACATTGCTTCGGCTCTAAAAGGAATTGCTTCCGATAGTTGCTGTAATTGCAGACGTAAACAGTCCTGTAAGTCCTCCGCTGCCACACCGGGAGGATCAAAGCGCTGTACCCTATGCAAGGCGGCCATAAACTCCTCTTTTTCCATCTCTTCCAGCTGCTCTGTCAATCCCTGATAAATTTCATCACCACGGCTACTTAAATAACCATCACCATCAATTGAATCAATAATGGCTATGACAATTGCGCGATCTCTTTCAGTAAAAGGAATCATTTCCATTTGCCAAAATAAATAATCCTGCAAGCTTTCTGACTTACTACGCTGCACCTCAAAATCAGGTATATCTGCTGCAGGTGCCGCTGTATTCATTTGTGTCGCATCAAAAACATCTTCCCATGATGTGTCGGTAGGCAGCTCATCAGGCATATCAGTTTGTGAGCCTTCGCTGCTTTGCTGGTCGCTTGAATCAACTTTATTTTCCACAATCTTTTGCTCATTTAAAGATGACCCTTCATCTTCAATGGTTTCAAGCATCATATTTGAGTCTAAAGCCTGCTGTATTTCCTGCTGTAAGTCCAATGTTGACAGTTGCAATAACTTAATTGCCTGCTGCAACTGTGGTGTCATTGATAGTTGCTGCCCCATGTGCAGCTGTAAAGACTGCTTCATTTAGCTCACCCGATGCTTATTTATAAAAGGCAATATCATTTCTGCCTCAAGCAAAAATGGTACAAAAGAATGTTTAAAATATATATAGCGTTGGTATATTTATAAGTCATCATGCCCCCCTAGAGACTAAAATTCTCACCGAGATAAACGCGCCTTACTTCTTCATTGGCTATAATATCAGCTGAAGCACCCTCTGCAATTACTTTACCAGCATTCAAAATATAAGCTCTATCACAAATCCCCAAAGTCTCTCTCACATTATGTTCGGTAATTAAGACACCAATATTTCTATTTTTTAAATGTGCAATAATTTTTTGAATTTCGATCACTGAAATGGGGTCAACTCCGGCAAAAGGTTCATCTAATAAAATAAACTCAGGATCAGTCGCTAAAGCTCTGGCAATCTCCACTCTACGACGCTCTCCACCGGATAGTCCCATCCCTATATTATTACGAATATGTGAAATACTCAATTCATCCAGTAACTCATCAATAATAAGGTCTACCTGTCCCTTACTCAGCTCTTTTCTTAATTCCAGAACGGCACGCAAATTATCTGCAACACTTAGTTTTCTAAAAACAGAGGCTTCCTGAGGTAAATACCCTGTGCCCATTTTAGCGCGACTATGCATCGGATATTGGGTAATATCTTGCTGGTCATAGAAAATATGCCCGGCATCTGCACGCACCAAACCGACTAGCATATAAAAGCTGGTTGTTTTTCCGGCACCATTAGGCCCAAGTAACCCCACAATCTCATTGCTACTGACATGCAAAGAAACATCATCGACCACCGTTCTCTTAGCATAGGATTTAGCAATGTTTTTTGCTGCAAGAACTGCCATTACTTGTTTTCTTCTCCGCTTTTTGGTTGTAAAATGACCCGAACCCGAGCACTTGCCGACTTACCATCTCCAGCCTTAAGTACTTCACTGGCACGGTCATATTCGATTCGCTCACTGGCGGTACTATTTTTTCCCTGCCATATAATGGCTTGCTGCAGCATGATTAATGTCTTGGTTTCGGGGTAATATTCCGCAGTCAATGAGTTACCATGCACATCCTCTTTCCCTGCCTCGGGGGTCTGCTGGAACTTCACCGGCGTACCCGTTGCGATCAGCTTCTGTATTTCTCTATTATCTAGAGTCACAATGACTTTATCCGCCTCCAGACGCATACTTCCTTGAATAATGACAACTTCGCCCGTATAAATACTAAGCCCCTTTTTATCATCATAAGAACCGGCGTTAGACTCAATTGAAATAGGCTGGCTGGCATCCTTTTCCAGAGCGAATACAGCAGGGCTGCATATGAAATTAGCCAAAAGAAATAGCCGCAAAAAACGTTTACTTATAGACATGTGTACCTTTTACATTTGCCAATAATTCAATATAAAGAGGATCTTGATAAAATAACTTCATCCCCACGCCTGAAATAGTATCCAGATCACTGACTAACTCGGCCCAGTCATCCGTTTCTGCATAATTTTCCTTAGGCTGTATTCGTAGGTTACTGGTTTTGATATTCACCTCACGTATATTTTTAGCCCCCGCCCGATCAATATAAACTAGTCCCTGCATAAATATCGTCCGGCCATCATCTGCAATAACACCGGTTTTAGAGCGGATGACCCACGGAGGTAAAGCGCCCTTATTAATCGTTAACAAGGGGTTTGTTAACTCTGTTTCAGCATGATCATTATAATGCGCTGCAAAATCAGCATAGAGCTTATTTGTCGGCTGCCCCGTCTGATTCATCGTAATTTTACGGTAGCTTTGAGCAAAATGATCGGCACGATGTTCTGTCTGCATTGAATCCTGACCTAAAGCCTGCTCTGGCTCATTATTAACGACCCACATAGAAAACAGAAAAACCAAAAACAATAAAATAGCACCTTTATACTGCTGAGAAAACATTATATTTGTTTAAAGGTCTCAATTAACTCAGCCATTTTACCTTGCACCTGCAATAGGTAGTCACAGACTTCCCGTACTGCGCCATGACCGCCTGGCAATCGGGTTTGCCAGTCGACATAGGGTAAAATCTGTGCATTTGCATCCTGTACCGCAATGGCCAGCCCCACTTGCAGTAATACTGGTAAATCAATTAAATCATCTCCCACATGTGCGGCTTGTTCAGGCATACAACCTACCTTGGCTATAATTTCTCTGAAAGCATGGCCTTTGTCCGATTGTCCAAGGTATACCAGATCAATGCCTAGCATCTCCATTCTTAAGGCAACAGGT
Source organism: Methyloprofundus sp. (assembly GCA_030636485.1). Classification (GTDB taxonomy): domain Bacteria; phylum Pseudomonadota; class Gammaproteobacteria; order Methylococcales; family Methylomonadaceae; genus Methyloprofundus. Next base: position 104 of record DAOVWV010000311.1, on the reverse strand, counting down.
TTGGAGCTTCTACCGGAAATAACAGCCACACGAATACCTGCTTTCTGTAATAACTTAATACCTAAGCCATCACGCGCATTAAAAGACTTGTATTCTTTGCCTTG
>DAOVWV010000133.1 GCA_030636485.1 Methyloprofundus sp. | reverse complement strand
AGCAATTTTTTCTTTATCATATTGACTGAGCGTAGTGCCAGCAATATCGATCATAATGGGGCCGATTGGCAGCTGTTTTTTCATTTTTGGAGAATGTGTTTATTTATCGGGAAGCGAATGAAAGATTGATTCATTCATCATTATAAACAATCTTTGTTGCTATGGGCGCTATTAAGTCATAAAAAAGGGTGATAATATGAAGCGAATAACTTCCTAACTCTGCTGACATAAAAAATGATCCCTAGATTAATGAAACCACTGCTTTTTTTTATAATCTCTGTTTTTATTCTTATCAGTTGCAGCGAAAGTGATCCTGTTATCAACGATATTCGTCGCCAGGGAAAATTAATCGTCTTGACTCTAAATGCCCCGACGACTTATTATCTGGGAGGGAACGATGCACCGGTAGGTTATGAGTATGATTTAAGTACAGCCTTGGCTGATTCTTTGAATGTTGCAACGGAATATAAGATCTTTGATAATCTTGAAGGCTTGTTAACGGCCATCAATAATAATGAAGGCCATATTGTCGCAGCGGGGTTGACTCAAACTGAAGAGCGGGAATTGACTCACCTTTTTGGGCCTAGCTATAAAGCAGTGCAGCAGCAGCTTGTTTGCCATCGTCGCTCACGTATACCAAAAGATATAAGTGATATGCTGAGCCGTTCATTATTGATTATTGCAGACAGTAGTTATCAGGAAACTTTACTGGCATTGCAAAAAGAATACCCTGAACTGAAATGGGAAAGTACCAGTGAATTATCGACAGAGCAGGTGCTGGGAAAAGTGAGTCGTAAAGAAGTGGATTGCACCGTTGTTGATTCCAATATTTTTACCTTAAATCGTCGTTATTTTCCTGCATTGATCGATGCTTTTCCTCTGTCGGAACAACAAAATCTAGCCTGGGTACTTCCACCTAATGCTGAACACTTCAAGCAATATGTCTCTGACTGGTTTGTACAAAGTGAGAAAAACTCATTATTAAGCATTATCAATGAGCGCTATTATGGTTACGCGGATATCTTTGATTTCTATAATAACCATGTATTTCTCAAGCGCATTAAAACCCGTCTACCCAAATATGAGGCTAAATTTAAAAAGGTGGCCGAGCAATATCAAATTCCCTGGACTTTACTGGCGGCACAATCTTACCAAGAGTCTGGCTGGAATGCCCGGGCGCGTAGTCATACGGGTGTGCGTGGTCTGATGATGCTCACCCAGACAACGGCCAAGGCGATGGGGATAAAAAAGCGCATAGACCCCTTGCAAAGCATTAAAGGCGGAGCAAAATATCTGGATCATATGTTAACAAGAGTGCCCGAAGATGTCGTGGCAGGGGACCGGATCTGGTTTGCCTTGGCGGCTTATAATGTGGGCTTTGCGCATTTGCTGGATGCCCGGAAATTAGCACGGGAGCTGGGGAAAAGTCCCAGTACCTGGAATGATATGCGCGAGGTTTTACCTTTATTAAGTCAAAAGAAGTATTACAAAAAACTGAAATATGGTTATGCGAGGGGGGCGGAGCCAGTTAAATATATAGACCGGATACGTTATTATCAGGATGTTCTGGTGAATGCTTTGCAGCAACAGAGTCAGGGGTGAGGATAGCTTAGGAATTCCCCTCCCTTTTATTTATTTTTCATTACTGCGCTTATTTCTTATGTCGATAGTTTTCGTCGCTATACCTTACCTTGCCTTAGTTATCGCCAGAGCAAACAGGGCGAATCAAGTACTCAGTTAATTACAGTACTGACCTTTATGCCTTAGGGATGATTTTTTGAGTAGTTACACTTAAACGTAGTAAGCTATTGATTTATAAAGTGCGGTGCGTAACATTAGTTATAATAAAATATTACATGAATGAATAAGCAGAAAGAATATCAAATTCGGCGTAGTTCACGTGCTAAACGAGCCAGAATTATCGTGACAGCTGAAAAGGTAGAAGTTGTTGCCCCTTTACGTATGCCTGAAAAGCAGATTCAGCAGTTTATGCGAGCTAAGCAGGACTGGGTTGAAACTGCAAAAAATAAAATGCAGCAACATGTGGATAATATGACTAGTCTTGCACCTGATAGTTACCAGCAAGGGGTGCTGATTCCTTATCAGGGAAAGCAATATACATTACAGGTTAAAGCGAGTCTGGAAAAGAACGTTAAAATAGCTTTTGAACAGGATTTTATTGCTTATGTGCCCGAAGCATTAAAGGGATTGGGTTTGAGTGAGCAGATTCGTCAGGCATTAGTCATCTGGATGGGGCGAGCTGCAGCTAGGCAGGCGGTAAAAACGATGGATCATTATGCGCCGCTATATCAGTTGAACCCGCGCTCTATTAGCATTAAAGCTCAGAAAAGTCGCTGGGGGAGTTGTGGTATACATAATGATATTAACTTGAACTGGCTATTGATTCTAGCACCTGCCGAGGTGTTTGAGTATGTGGTGATACATGAGTTATGTCATATCGGGCAACGTAATCATTCGGCTGCATTCTGGGTGCTGGTAGAGAGACATTGCCCGGATTATAAGCAACGACGCTCATGGCTTAAACAGAATGGGGCAAGCTTGATGCTGGGCTTATGAAGTATATTAGAGAGCTGTTTTTTATTGTTATTTTTATTGGCTTGTTACAAATGTTTATGCAGCGTGATATGCATTCGGGGGCTGTTCCGGGTTTACCGAATACCATCAATGGTCAAGAGAGTGTCAGCCTGATCAGTCGGAAGCCTGCCATTATTTATTTTTGGGGGAGTTGGTGCGGTATTTGTGCGACAATTCAGGGCACAATAAGTGCCATTCTGAAAGACTATTCCGGGGTAACTGTGGCATTACGTTCAGGTAATGATGCCGATGTTTTAGGCTATTTACAAAACAATAAGCTGGACTGGCAGGTGATTAATGATCATGACGGGGCTTTGGCAGAAACATTTGGCGTGAGTGCTGTGCCTGCGGTATTTATTATTGCGTCTGATGGTGAAATCAGTTTTGTCACATTGGGGTATGTAACAGAAATAGGGCTAAGGCTACGTTTGTGGTGGCTGGCGCTTGATTTTTAGCAGGTCTGATTTTGGTGTGGGCTATAAATCATATACAATATAAAAAATTTTGTAATCAAAAATAAAAGCTATGAGTAAACTTAAGTGTGCTGTGATTGGAACAGGTTATCTGGGTAAATTTCATGCGGAAAAATACGCATCTCTGCCAGATTGTGAATTAGTTGCTGTTGTTGATATTAATGAGCAAGCGGCTAAAGAGGTGGCGGAAAAGCATGGAGCCGAAGCTCTAACGGATTATCAGTCCTTATTAGGTAAGGTTGATGCGGTGAGTGTCGTAGTACCAACGACGCTGCATCATCAGGTTTCCAAAGATTTTTTAACGGCTGGAGCACATGTTTTAGTTGAAAAACCCATTACGGTGACGGTGGAAGAGGCGGATGAGCTGATTGCGATTGCCGAAGAAAAGAATCTTGTTTTACAGGTGGGGCATTTAGAACGTTTTAACCCTGCGGTGATGGGGCTGGGGGAGTTGGAGGATAAGCCCTTATTTATAGAGTCACATCGCTTATCGCCCTTTAATCCACGTGCCAATGATGTCAGTGTGGTGCTGGATTTGATGATTCATGATATTGATATTATTCTGGCTATTGTTGATTCAGAAGTGGTGCGTATGGAAGCGAGTGGCACGGCTGTTTTAACAAAAGGGACGGATATTGCCAATGCGCGTTTAACCTTTAAAAATGGTTGCGTGGCGAATGTGACGGCAAGTCGTATTAGCATGAAGATGGAGCGTAAAATGCGTATGTTCCGCCCGAATTCATATATTTCCATAGATTTTCAAAACCGGGTTTTAACCAAGCACTATGCAGGGGAAGGGGAAATGTTCCCAGGCGTACCTAAAATTGAAACGGATAAATCTGTGTTTGAAAGTGGTGATGCCTTGCTGGAGGAAATCAAGCATTTTGTAGACTGTATTCACACGGGTAACTCACCGGATGTATCGGGCGAAGCAGGGCGACGTGCTTTGGCGACTGCGATAGAGATCACCAAATTGCTACAATAGATTTAGAACGGGCGTAGGTCGGAATAGCTTATCAAGTGTAGTGCAGATAACGTTATCCGACAGAGTTATGCACGATTAGTGACACATCACTAATCGTGGTATTGAATATGCATTGGTTTGCCTGTGGTGGAAAACGCTAAAGCTATTCTACCCTTGGGCTGGGTTAACACAAGAAGATATTGATAAGCTATAAGTAATATTATCCGCTGAACAAAAAATACGAATAATTTTAAGATAAAAGGTAGTAATAATTATGATCCCAATGGTAAACCTGAAAGCTCAATATGCTGAAATAAAGCAGGAAGTTGAGCAAGGCTTGGCGCAAACAATAGAAAATTGTACTTTTATACTCGGGCCCAATGTCCAGGCTTTTGAAAAAGAAGCGGCGCAATATCTAGGTGTTAAACATGCGATTGGTGTCGCCTCTGGTACTGATGCATTGCATTTGGCATTACTGGCCGAGGGAATAGGCGAGGGTGATGAGGTGATTACCACGGCATTTACCTTTATAGCAACGGCTGAAGCGATTCGTTATGTCGGGGCAAAGCCTGTCTTTGTTGATGTTGATCCTAAAACTTTCAATATCACAGCGGCAGCGATTGAAGCGGCGATTACCGAGCAAACGACGGCAGTGATGCCGGTACATTTATTTGGTCAGCCTGTGGATATGGCAGCCATTCAAGCGGTGTGTGATAAGCATAAGCTGAAGCTGATAGAAGATTGTGCGCAGTCATTTGGTGCTTCGATTGATGGTAAGCAAACAGGCAGTATGGGGAATGCGGCAGGTTATAGCTTTTTTCCAAGTAAAAACCTGGGGGCATTTGGTGACGGGGGGCTGGTAGGCACTAATTCAGATGCAACCGCAGAAATGCTGAGACAGTTACGTAATCATGGCTCTAAAGTGCGCTATTACCATGATGTCGTAGGTTTTAATAGTCGTCTGGATGATATGCAGGCGGTGGTTTTACGCGCTAAATTAAAACGTATTGATCGCTATAATGTCAGTCGCCGTCATGCCGCGCATTTATATTCTGAACTCATGGCTGATTTACCTGTGGAAACACCCTTTGAAGATGGTGTGGGTGTACATGTGTATCATCAATATACTTTGCTGTCCGACCGTCGCGATGAAATTCTGGCGGCTTTACAGGCGCAAGATATTGCCTGTGCGGTGTTTTATCCTGTGCCATTGCATCAGCAAAATGTCTTTAAAGAGGATTGTGCCGGTGTGAGTTTGCCAGTTACCGAAGCGATTGCGGCGCGCTGCCTGTCTTTGCCGATCTGTTCTGAGTTGAGCGATGAGTCGGTTAAAGAGGTTGTTGCCGTGATTCGTGGTGTACTGGAAAATAATAGCTAAAATTTTATTTAATTGTGATTAGTGCAGTCGCTATTTCTTGAATAAATTATTTTTCATTTTTCAAACATAGCTACTGCATAAGTTTTTGTAGGAAGTGATTAGAATATGAGCCAAGCAACTATTTATGCATTGGATTTTGATGGTGTCATCTGTGATAGTGCGGT
>DAOVWV010000283.1 GCA_030636485.1 Methyloprofundus sp. | reverse complement strand
GCCTCTAGCATCGAGGTCGTTTTATTTAAGGACGGCAGTGTCAAAGTTCAGGATAACGGGCGCGGAATGCCGGTTGATATGCACCCCGAGCAAAATATGCCAGGGGTTGAAGTGATTTTAACCCAGCTCCATGCCGGGGGGAAATTTTCCAATAAGAACTACCAGTTTTCCGGCGGCCTGCATGGCGTAGGGGTGTCGGTGGTCAATGCACTCTCAAAGCAACTGGATATAGAAATCAAACGTGATGGCAAAGTGTATCAAATGCAGTTTGCGGATGGCGAAAAACAAACCGAATTGAGTGAAGTTGGCACCGTTGGCAAGCAGAATACCGGGACGATGGTACATTTTTTACCCGATGCCGGTTATTTTGACTCCAATAAAATCTCTGTTATCAAGCTAAAACATGTGCTCCGGGCAAAAGCGGTACTTTGTCCGGGCTTGAAAATCAGTTTATCGGTTGAACAGACTGATGAATCATGGCAGTGGCATTACCAGAATGGGCTGGAAGAATATTTGCTGGATAGCGTGGGCAATGTCGAATTCTATCCGACTGAGCCGTTTATGGGCAAAATATCTGCCGAGCATGAAGCGGTGGATTGGGGGATCGTCTGGACAACAGAATCTTTGGCGGAAAATATTACCGAAAGCTATGTTAACCTTGTTCCTACCGCTCAAGGCGGAACCCATGTAAACGGTTTACGTGCGGGATTAACCGAAGCGATGCGTGAATTTTGCGAAATACGTAATCTACTTCCTCGCGGGGTCAAAATCACCCCGGAAGATGTCTGGGAGCTGTGTCATTACATCTTGTCAGTCAAGCTGGAAGACCCGCAGTTTTCAGGACAAACCAAGGAGCGCTTAAGTTCGCGTGAATGTGTGGCATTTGTATCTGGTGTTGCTAAAGACGCATTCAGTTTATGGCTGAATCAACACCCCACCGATGGTGAAAAAATTGCCGAGGTGATTATATTAAGCGCACAAAAACGCTTAAAATCAGCCAAGAAAGCCATTCGTAAAAAGATTTCTGCGGGACCTCAATTACCCGGAAAATTGGCTGACTGTGCCTCTCAGGACATTACCCGTAGTGAACTATTCCTGGTTGAAGGGGACTCGGCGGGCGGCTCGGCCAAACAGGCGCGTGAGCGTGAATTTCAGGCCATTATGCCATTACGCGGGAAGATCTTAAACACCTGGGAAGTCGAATCAGCACAAGTGATGGCTTCACAGGAAGTACATGATATTGCCGTCGCTTTAGGCATAGAACCGGGGTCGGATGACCTGAAGAACCTGCGCTATGGAAAGGTTTGCATATTAGCCGATGCGGATTCGGACGGTTTGCATATCGCCACCTTGATCTGTGCTTTATTCTATAAACATTTCCCTAGCCTGGTGAGAGCCGGACATGTCTTTGTCGCCATGCCTCCCTTATATCGTATTGACATAGGCAAAAAGGTCTTTTATGCTCTGGATGAATCGGAAAGACAGGGCGTATTGGATCGTATCAAGGCTGAAAAGTTAAAAGGTAAAACCAACGTGCAACGTTTTAAAGGACTGGGGGAAATGAACCCTTCGCAGCTACGGGTGACAACCATGAACCCAGACACTCGCCGTCTGGTGCAACTGACCACTGAAGCCGATGATGGCACCAATGAACAAATGGATTTATTACTGGCAAAAAAACGTTCTCAGGACAGAAAAGCCTGGCTGGAGAATAAAGGGAATTTAGCGGATATTTAATCTGAAAGCAGGCATGGGCGCTCGTCCATGCCTATTTTTCAGCTTTTGTTTTTACAGGATGAAGTAGTCACTCCCAGCCCACCCATTTCAGCCTTTGCCACATTAACGGCGCGGTTTTGAGGAGAGCGACAACAGCATCAGGAAAACAAAATATTCTACACCAACCACCGCTCAGCAAACTGCTCAGCACTGATAGGTCTACCAAAATAATAGCCCTGACAGCGCGTACAACCATAGCTCTTTAATAATTCAAACTGCGCTTGCGTTTCTACACCTTCCGCAAGCGTTGTTAAACCCAATGAGGCACCGAGATTAGTAATAGCTCGTACTATAGCCGCATCATCTTCATCTTCCGTCATATTATACACAAAAGAACGATCTATTTTTAATAAATCCACATTAAAGGCCTTTAAACGCGCCAATGATGAATAATCCGTTCCAAAATCATCAATCGCCAACTTAAAGCCAAGGGTTCTTAACTGATGTAATACTTCCATAATACTGTCTGGGTATTGCGCCAGCCCCCCTTCCGTAATCTCAAACTCTATATGTTCAGTTAATATACCTATTTCTTGGCAAATTTCCAGTGCCTTACTCGCAAAGTCCGCACTGATTAACTGGTGTATTGATACATTAACCGCAATATACCCCAAATTGACACTGCCCTCTTTCTGCCACTGTTTATATTGTAAACAGGCCTGCTCTATGACCCATGTTCCTATTTCCCCTATAAGCCCTATTTCTTCTGCCAATACAATAAATTCCACCGTCGGAATAGTCCCCAGTTCCACTGAGTGCCAACGCAATAAAGCTTCAGCCCCCACAATTTTCTGGGTATGCGTATCAATCAAGGGCTGATAAAACAATGTTAATTCATTCGCTTCCACCGCCAGCCTCAAAGCACGTGACAACTTATTGCGCTTAATAATACTTTCAGTCATTTCCTGAGAGAAAAAACAATAGGTATTTCGCCCTGCATTTTTGGCCTCATACATCGCCGTATCAGCTTGTTGTATCAACTGATGACTGGTCAGTGCATTATCAGGATAAATGACGACTCCAATGCTGGCACCACTGTGTAATATATTCCCCTGATAATCATAAGCCACACGAATTTTATCCAGAATATGAGTCACAATTTTCTGCACTGCATTGATGACATGATTTTCCTTACCATCAAGTTCACGTAAAATGACCACGAATTCATCACCGCCTAAACGCGCCAAAGTATCACTGGCTCTCAAACAGGAAAAAATACGTTTGGCAACAACCTTTAATAAAGCATCCCCTGCCTCATGCCCGAAGGTATCATTGACCTCTTTAAATTGATCCAGGTCTAAAAATAAGACGGCTATTTTTGTTTTCTCTCGCCCTGCCTGTAGGATTGCCTGCTCTAAACGGTCATAAAATAAGCTCCGGTTAGGCAAGTCTGTCAACGCATCATAATAAGCCAATTGGTTAATATGCTTTTCCGCGGCTTTTCTATCTGAAATATCATCAAATGATGCAACATAATTTTTAACATTCCCCAATTTATCCCGCACCACAGCAATACTCATCCATTGTGGATAGAGTTCACCATTTTTACGCTTGTTCCATATCTCCCCTTCCCAGCGATCCTGCTCTCCAAGCGATTCCCACATGGTCTGATAAAATGTTTTATCATGTTTCCCGGACTTTAAAATAGCCAGTGTCTTGCCAGTCACCTCTTCCTCTACATAGCCCGTTACGCGGGTAAACGCCGAATTAATATTCAGAATTCTCTGTTCGGCATCGGTTATAACCAGACAAGTCAGGTTGTTCTCAAAAACAGTCTTGGCTAATT
>DAOVWV010000010.1 GCA_030636485.1 Methyloprofundus sp. | reverse complement strand
TGCTGAATTTTTCTTTCTTTTTGCTTTAATTTCTTCAGGATTTTCTTTATTTCCTTAGTATGCTTTGCTTTCTCCTGTTGATCAGCCGCAAAGAATGCCTGTAGTTTTTCAAGTAACTTTTTCTTGCTCATCATCATGCACCTTTATAGCTCATTATCCTGTGTTTCAATCACATTACGCAACTCATTATCATCCAATACCAACTCACGCTGAGCCTCTGATATTTTTTCTTCCTGCCTGACGAAGACAGTTTCAGCCATTGCGACTAAATGCCGTTTTATGGCATACATATAGGCACTATCATTGATCAGAGAAGTGCCCGTATCCGGAGTTATCTTATGCTCTCGAATCAGGCAATCAATCCTTGCGTTCATTTGCTGATCCTGCTCTTTGATTTTGGCTTTAAAAACATCAAATGACAATAGATTTATATCGGCATTACCCTGCTCTACCTGAATACGTATTTTATCCAATTCCCTAAATAATTCAGCTATTTGATAACGAATTTTGTCATATTCCTGGGTGACAAAAATATTATTGGAATGGCTTGTTATTAATAAATTCTTTTGTAAATGCTTACAATCTTTTATCGCCTCAACAATATGCCTGTTTGCTTCACGCAACCAATATAATCGCCCAGCCTGCAACATCTCCCAGGTAAAACTCGCTTGACTGATAAAGGCAATAATGGCACTGTAAATCCCCTTAATATTATGATTATAGGCAGCTTGCACATTATAACTATCGTTTATCATCGATTGTTGTAGCAACTGCTGCAAGTCTTTATCAGAAAAAACACCGGAAACAGAAAAGCCCAGCGTTTTTAAAATGATATAACGGGCATGTTTGTATAAGCGCACTGTTTCCTGATGCACTGCCAATACAACGGTATCCGGAAATGCCATCGCAGCAGAATTCAAATACTCAGGCTGATCAATACTCACTTTCTCAGCTTTTAAAATAAACCGTATAAAGCGCACCAATTGATTGATAAAAGGCAATAATAAAATAACCCCCGTGATATTAAAAAGCGTGTGAAACATGGCGAGCTTGAGTGTGTAATCATCCGCTGCAATATGCACAATCCGGGCAAGATAATCGACCGCTATGACAAACTGATCCAGTAGTAATAAAGCGACACAGGCAGTGATAATATTAAAAATCAAATGCGCTGCCGCTAAGCGTTTACCGTCAATATTAACACCGATTGCACTTAATATTGCGGTAATGGTTGTCCCTATATTCGCTCCAATAGCCAAAGCCAGCGAGTTCTCATAACTGATCTGCTGTACCGATAAAGCCGTAATAATAATGGCCATCGTGGCATCGCTGGATTGAATAACCACCGTAGTGGCAAGCCCGATCAGGAGAAAAATCAGCAAACCTTTAGTACCGGGAATGGCATACTCAGCCAAATCAATCGTGTTACGAAATACCGCAAAACCCTCCTTCATATAGTGAATACCGAGAAATAAAAAACCCATCCCCACTAATATCGAGCCTATCGCTTTAGCCGTTTTACTCTGCTGAAATATCAGCAACACACCAAAGACCAACATTGGCATAGCATAGTTGGCAATTTTTACCTTTAAACCAAAACCGGCGATCAGCCACGCGCTTGCTGTCGTCCCCAGGTTTGCACCAAAAATAACCCCGATACCGGATGCTAAATCCAGCAAACCGACACTGAGAAATGAAATGGTTAGCACCGAAACCAGTGAGCTTGATTGCATCAGGGTTGTTGACACCAGACCGAAGCTCAAACTTTTCCATAATTTATCCGTGCAGGCACGAAGTATTTTTTCCAGCGCTCCACCCGAAAAACTATGGAACCCCTGCTTCAATGACAGTACACCGAATAAAAAAACGGCAACACCCGCAGCAATCTGCGTAAAATCAGCACTTAGCCATAGGCTATAGGCTAAAACCAGCAATAAAGCGGGTAAAGTTATGTTCCTTAGCATAATTTTTTAAGCTCTCAGCAAAACACCCTTTGATTATAAACGACAACATGCATTTCCATTCAAGTACTCATTACTCTGAGTAGAATCCCCCCTCTTCCGGCCAAACTTATTTCGAGTCGATAGCTTTCTCCACCTCAAATTAATCGACTATTCTTTATTCCCCTAAAGCAATAAAAAACATATAATACTTTAAAATCAAATAGATATGAAATGTCAGGCACCTCAAGAATTCCCTTTTAAAAATAATTGTTTTGACACGATACAATCATCGTGATTAAATTACTCCGTCGTTTATGAGTACCACTCATTGACACACATTAGGCAAATAACAATAATAAATATGCCTTAACTTATAAAAATAATAACGAGGAAAGTCAAATGGCTGAAGAACAAGCGCAAGAAAAAGATAATTCAACACTTTATATCGGTGGCATTATACTTATTACCATTATTGGTGTTTTTATATTGAAAGGCAGAGAAACAGAACATTTACAATCAGGGGCTTCTACTGAATCATCTCAAGCAGCCTATGAGGCTGCAAATGCAAAAAGATTAGCCCAAAGGAACGTTTTTGAATAAACCTTTGTAAGCTTAATATTGTTTGGTTTTAAAAAAGGGAGGACACCCTCCTATAGCGACACAATGACTACCTTAACCCATTGTTAATGGTAGTCATTACCTTAACCCCCTTTACTCCCCAGCAATATTTAAAGAGTTGATATTTTTATCCTGCAACTCAAGATTCGCAATCTCTTTAGCCAATCTCTGCTTAATACCCAATAAAATATATAATTTTTGCAGCGACATCTGATTGATTTTTTCATCAGAACCATAACGCAAAGCAAACAACTTGTTTTGCATGCCCTGTGGATATGTTGCTTTGATGTCTGCGACCCTTTCCCTAATGACGATCCTAGCCATGACTACTTGATTGTCTTTTTTATTAGCACCTGGCTTATGCTGAGGCAACCGAGCCTCAACACCGACTTCTACCGACTTGCGCAGCGCCGCTAAACGCTTGCTTTTCCCTAAAGCAATCACTGATCCAGTACTTTCACTTTGCGCATAGTTTTTTGATTTTTCTTGCATAGTTTTAGACCACAAAGTTATTTTCTTGCCACTTTTTCAGCGCATTAATATATAGCTCACCTTCCACCGAGCGCACTCTTTCTCCCAAACTCGCCACTGTATCATCAGCCAAAACCGGCACTGTTTTTTGGAGTAAAACTGGCCCAGCATCATACACCTCATTAATCAGCTGTACAGATGCCCCACTCTCACTCTCCCCCGCTGCCAACACCGCTGCATGAACATAATCACCATACATCTTATGCCCCCCGTGTTTAGGTAATAGTGATGGATGAATATTGAGAATTTTATGACTAAATTCTGCCAGGGTCAGAGCACCAATTTTTTTCATATACCCGGATAACACAACAATATCTGTCCCTGCACTGCGCAAGGCATCATTGATTGCCTGATCCTCATTTTCAGGATGGGTCTTGGCACTGATATGCAATACTTCAATGTCGTTTTCAACACACCACGGGTAAATAGCCGTTGTCTTATTATTGGTAATTAAAACACCTATTTCAAACCCCATTAAAGTCTGCGCTTTAATGGCAGAGATAATATGTTTTGCCGAGCTGCCCCCGTGTGAAGCCAAAAAACTTATTTTCATTTGTTATCCAATTTATTAATCATTGTTTATACTTAGTCTGCACAAAAAAACCTGTGCATTTAATCATTCAACACACCTGAATTTTTCCCACTCAAAAAAAGATAGATTACGCTGCTGTTTATCAAACTCCATACCGATTAAAAACACCGATTTATCAGCTGATAAATATTTTTGTTGATAGTTTTTCGCTTTAATCTGTGCCAAAGCTGTACCTTGCTGAGCTGCCTGGGTTACTGCTTTAAATTCAATGATAAAAACATTATTATCGACTATCACCGTTAAATCAATCCGCCCTAGATTCGTAGTGTCTTCAGCAATCACAGTTAAACCCAGAGCACAAAAACAACTATATACGATTGATGCATAGTAGCCTTCATAATTGGCAATCTGGTTTTTTCGATACCAATCATTGGGGATTGAGGCAAAAATTGCACGCAACGCTTGCTGTAAAGCCTCTAAATTAGCTGCCGCCAAGGCTTTATAAATCTGCATCTGATTTTGCGTTCCTTGCGTTAAATTAGCATGAGTTAAATTTTCTAATAAATAGTAATTTAAACTCGCTTTCACTTCACGGTTCGGATAGGTTAAATAATAAAAAAAATTGCCTGCCAGGTTTTCAACCCGGTCTATCGTTAAATATCCTGTTTGAAACAACAGACTTTCCAGCTTGATTTCGCCTATATCAAAACTTCCCATGGCCGCCTCGCTAAGCATGATATTTTCCATATCAGGCAATGAGTATTGACGCTCACGAATAAGCTTCAATAAGAATGATGGATTCCCTGTTTCAAACCAGTAATTTTTAAACTGTTTTTTGTCCAGAAACAACAAAACGCCAAAAGGGTTATAGACTTTTTCACCCAAAAAATTATAACCATTGTACCAACTGGCAAGCTCTTTAAAATCAACACCCTCTAAGCGATCAGTAAATACCTGTTGGATTTCTTGCTCGGTATAACCACATAAAGTTGCGTAATCAGAATCAAGCGTAATATCCTTTAAATTATTTAAACCACTAAATAAACTGATTTTGCTAAACTTGCTAACGCCCGTCAATAAAGCAAATTTAATATGTTTATCACTATCTTTAATAACCGAATAAATGCCTTTAAGCGCTTCTCGAATAGTCAGCGCGAGCTCCTCGTTATCAATATTATCTAAAATCGGCTTATCATATTCATCAACAAGAATAACAACAGGCAGCCCTGTTAATTGTTGCAAAGCACGGATTAATTCAGAAAAACGATTAGACGGGGTATCTTCCATTAAGCAGACAGCATAATTTTCTGCCACTTCATTCAAAATAGATACAAAAGTTTTATTTAGCAATTCAATCGAACCAATCACCCCACGTCCAAAGCTAATATGAATCACAGGATACTGCTTAGACCAATCCCAGTTTTTTTCTAAATAAAGACCTTTAAATAATGTTTCCTCACCCGCAAATGCTGATGCTAACGTACTAATTAATAGCGATTTACCAAAACGGCGCGGACGTGAGAGAAAATAATATTTCCCTGTCTCAAGCATATGAGCTATGAGCGAAGTTTTATCAACGTAATAGTAATTTTCGTTGATCAGCTCGGGAAAGGTTTGTAAACCAATGGGTAGTTTTTTCATGGTATAAAAAATTATCCCTTATCAATTGAAAGGCTAAAAAAACCAATGCGAATTTAAGGAGCGAAAATTCAATAATACCCGAGTCATACTTGCGGACATTGTAACTTCTCATTATTCACGGGTAAATGCAGCTGAAAAAACCGTCATTCCCGAAGTTTGTTATCGGGAATCTACGTTGAACATAGATTCCTGCTAACGGCATGCAGGAATGACGGCTTTTGCAGAGTTCAGGTGCCTGTGGATAATGAGAAGTTACCGGACATCATTAAACCCTCGCTCCTTATGACAAGGCACTCAACAGCTCAGTTTTTTGAATTCTATACTATTGCATGTACAAAGCACATGAGCCTTAATAAATTTTAAATATAACACAAATAAAAATTGTATGGTGATTATGAAAGACTGGGAGACCTCGCAACCCTCATATCTCTCCCATAGGCATTTCCACTTTACCTGCTTTAGTTCTTACTCAAATGCAACAAACTGAAATTCTAAATTTAGTTACCCGAAGTTATTCCGTGTACATTCCTAAACAGCAGGCAAAAAAAAGCCCCGGATAAACCGAGGCTTTTTTCAAACTTGATTTAATCTTTAAGATTAAACTTTGTTTGCAGCAAATGGATGCTCTGAAGTCGCTTTTTGAGCAACAACTTCAGCAGCTGTAGGTGTACCAGCTACAGCATTTTTGATAGATGCTTTAACAGCATCGTAGTTGTTTTTCTCAATCGCTGTATCATCTTCTGCTAACCAGTGAATGAATACACCAACAGAGATGAATAAATCATCAGCTTCATCAGCTGGGATAGTTCCATCTTCAACACAATCAGCAACAGCCATTGCAACACCACGTTGAGCTGGGCCAAACATTTGAACTGCTTGCTTAGAACCTTTGATTGTTACTTTGTTGAACATAACAGTTGCAGGCTTAACCATAAGGTTAGGAGCAACAACAGCTAATAAGCTTGAGAAACCGTCTTTGTTGTTTGTTAAGCAGTTTGCGAAAGCAGACTCTGCAGCTGAACCACGAGGTCCAATCATTAAGTCAATGTGCGCAACTTCGTTTCCGTCACCGTTTAAAGATTCACCAACACGTAAGTTGTTAATTTTAGCCATGCTACTATTACCCTTAGAAAAAAAAGAAAAAACTATATCTGGAATTGACACCCGTCAATATCCGCTAAATTATATGGATGACAATACTGTACTATCCAGCCTATTCAACAGTCAATAACTGCTCTAACGTTACCGCTAAAACCGTCACTACCGTAAAGTCGGCCGTCGTCCCCGGATTAATGCCAGTAGACTTGAATTCCTTATCTATTTTATGTAGATAGTCCATTAACAATTCAGGCCTATCTATCTTAGATAATTTATTGTCAACTACAGCCATCTTATCCATCACCGTTTTGGTGTAAAGATCACCGTATTTTCGTTCGATATGGCTATCAGGATATTTTGCCAGCATCGCAGCATATACTGCCACTGCTGACCATTCTGCATCACCCCACCGATTGAAAGAGATATTATACCTTAAAACCAGAAATTCGAAAACATCTTTATAATTTGTTGTAAACTGCCGTGCAATTCTATCTCTCTCCTGCGCCAGTGCCATTGCCTGAGTCAGTGTAACACCGGGCTTTTCGGCAACATCCTGCGTTTCTGACTCACCGAGCCCCCCAGGTGCAGCCAATGCGATTGCACGAAAAACCCATTCGGCATCCTCTACACTGGTATTGGCCAATACCTCCGCTAACTTCGTCCTTAGTTCATCTGTGGGTTTTACATTTTCAGCGGCGACTATTAATGGGGCACATAATAAAATAATGCCTAAATTGGTATTACAGCCTACCGCTTCCCGCGTCGCCTTCACTGCATAATAGATTCTTTCCCCCAGGCTATACTGACTATTTGTTATAGGTTCCGCACTTTGCCGGGCGCTGACCCGGAAATCCTCAACCGTCATATCATGCCCATCAGCGTAAATACTGACATTACCGGGCTTGAATGCACGTAGCTCTATTTCACAGGCATATTCATAAGCGTGCATGAGTTGTTGCTGATTTAACATACGACACCCATCTTTTCTGGCAATTCACAATAGCTTAACAAATCATCCACTAAAATTTCAGCCACGCGCACATGACAGACGCTTTCCAGACCTTTCCAGGCAGGAATACTATTGACTTCGATCACTTTATAATCCCCTTCCTGAGTACAAATAATATCCACACCCGCATAACTCATTTGTAATGCCTGAACAGCATTAATCGCTATATTCTCCATCTTAGGGTCAAGCTGTATTGCTTCACAGCTCGCGCCTCGGGCAACATTATTTAACCAATGTATGCCCCGCCGACGCATACTTGCTATCACTTTGCCATGCACAACAAATACCCTCCAATCAGAAAAACCTGCGCCCGCGCAGCGTACAAAGCGCTGTAAATAATAGACACCCTGACTATGCGTCAACCAAAACAAGTCACTCATCTTTTCTATGCGCCGTATTCCTTCACCTTGTGAACCAAAAATAGGCTTACTAATAAGCTGGTGTCCAGCCCTCAACTGCTCTTCAGCAATCGCTATCGCTTGATGCCGATCCCTTAACACCCAGGTTTGCGGCGTAGGCACTGAATATTGCTGCAATAAAAAGCTGGTCATACCTTTATCAACACTGCGCTCTATTGCATGACCATCATTATAGACAGGAATCCCCATAATTTTCAGCGCATGCAGTATATCCAGATAGAGCACCACCTCTTCTAAAGAGCCCCCTGGCACACCCCGCACAAATACCGCGTCAGGCAATGCAGCTGCAAAACCTGGAATATAAAGCGGCAAAAGCCCTTCCTGTAACTGTATGCGACATTCCGTCAAAGACACATATTCCGCGCTATAGCCACGCGCTGCAAAAGCCGTACGTAATTGCTTACCGTGCCAGCCTGGATCATCAGTAAATATTGCTATTCGTCCCACAATAGAGTTAAAACCTGTAAAATATAAAAAATAATCATTATACCGTTAATAAAAAATCAACTTAGATAACTCGCGAAAAAACCCTGATTCAGCTTGCATGGGGGGCACAACTCATCCACGCCCTAGCATTGCCATTAACCCTTAAAACCTTATGCCGTGTGCTTATAAACAAGGAATGAACTTATCTTAATAGCCGGGATACTTAGCATCCCGCAACGCAAAGCTCCAAAGAAAAACCAGATCATCGCACCTGAGCCAATAATTTTATTAATAGCATATTCTAATAACCTAGTATTCTAGTATACTATAGCCATAATCAATACGGTTCTTAAATCATGACAGCAACAGAAAACGTACACGCACACGAAATTCAGAAATTTGGCTCTCAGGCAGAACGCTGGTGGGACAGAAATGGTGAGTTTAAAACACTCCATGATGTTAACCCGCTACGCATCAGTTTCATTCAGCGCTTTATTGGTCTACAAGATCAACGACTCGTTGATGTAGGCTGTGGTGGAGGTATTCTCACTGAAGGTTTAGCAAAAAAAGGGGCCAATATGCTCGGCATAGATCTCAGCGAAGACTTGATTGATATTGCTGACCTACATGGCCTGGAGTCTGGTATCAATGCCAGTTACAGAAAAATCAGTGCAGAAGCCCTGGCAGAAGCCGAGCCTGAAAGTTTTGATCATGTGGTTTGCATGGAAATGCTTGAGCACGTTCCCGAGCCAGGTTCGGTTATTGCAGCCTGTGCGCAAATGGTTAAACCCGGTGGCTATGTGTTTTTTTCAACCCTGAACCGTAAGCCTAAAGCTTATTTACTCGCTATTGTCGCAGCCGAACATATTTTAAAAATGCTACCGGCGGGTACCCATGATTACAAAACCTTTATCAAACCTTCAGAACTCAGTCAGTCGGCACGCAATGCCGGACTGGAATTACAAGCTATGATTGGCATTCAATATAATCCACTAACTAAAAACTTTAGTTTAAATGATGATATAGATATCAATTATATCGCGGCATTCAAACGCCCTGAATAAAGACCATGAGCAATAAATTTAACGTATCCTGCGTACTGTTTGATTTAGATGGCACACTGCTGAATACTGCGCCTGATTTAACCACGGCACTGAATAAAGCACTGCTAAATTTTAACTACCCTGAAATACCGGCAAATACCATTACCCCCTATATCTCCTATGGAGCGGCCGTCATGATTGATACCGCGCTGGAACAACAGGTGTCTGATTCAATAAAGGCAGATATTTTAGAATGGTTGCTCAATTATTATGAAAACCATATCGCTGTTAACACCCACCTTTATAAAGGTATGTCAGAATTGTTAGCGACTCTGGAGGCTAATGGCATTCCGTGGGGCGTCATTACCAACAAACGTGAACGTATGACCCACCCTTTAATGCACGCCCTGAATTTAAGCAGTCGTTCCGCATGCATTATCTGTGGAGATACCACGGCACACAGCAAACCCCACCCGGAACCCATGCTAACAGCCTGCCGTCAAATACAAGTGCCCCCCGAGGAGTGCTTATACATTGGTGATGCCCAACACGATATAACAGCTGGAAAAGCTGCCAACATGAAAACACTGGCAGCCACCTGGGGCTATTTAAAGCCCGAGGATAAACCACAAAACTGGGGAGCTGATGCGTTAATACATCACCCTAATGAAATTTTAGACTGGATTACAAATCAAACCCATGCCCTTAACTAAGCAAACCATTCTTATTACTGGTGCAGGTGGCGGACTAGGAAGTACCGCTGCACTGGCACTTGCACAGCAAGGTGCGACGATTATTTTATTGGACAAAAGCATTCCCAAGCTCGAAAAAGCTTACGATGCCATTATTGCCGTCAATGCACCCACCCCTGTTATCTACCCCTTTGATTTAGCCGGTGCAACGGAAGTACAGTATCATGAACTTGCCGATACCATAGCAGAAAAATATGGTCATATAAATGGCCTGTTGCATTCTGCTGTAGAGCTTGATGCCTTTACGCCCCTATCCATCCACGGCACAATGGCATGGGGTCATACACTCAATGTAAATTTAAATGCAGCGGTCCTATTAACCCAGGTCTTACTGCCTTTATTACAAAAGCCGGAACATGCCTCAATCGTCTTTACTGGTGACTCCTTTGTCCGTGAACCCAGAGCCTACACTGGTGCCTATGGCGTTTCTAAAATAGCGTTGGCAAGCTATGCCAAAATTCTAGCCGAAGAACTAAGTGATGCCGGAAAAATACGGGTCAATACCTTAATACCCGGCCCTGTGGACTCGCCATTAAGAAAAAAATCTTTTCCTGCTGAAGATAAAAGCAAACTCCCCAAAATGAATGAAATAAGCCCGGCTTATCTCTATTTATTTGGCGCAAAAAGCATCGGTACAACAGGCCAAACTGTCGATGCACGCACTTTCAAACTATAAAAGAAACAACCATGTCTGATCGAGAAATAATTACCCTTACACGCGATGTAAACGTAGTGCTTATCCCCGATGGAAACCACGGCACACTGAGCAAAGGCAAACAAGTGACCATCCATCAGGATCTAGGCAATAACTATACGGTAGTCACCGACCATGGACATATGGTTAGAATATCCAGCGCAGATGCCGATGCGCTGGGTAAAGAACCACATGAACTCCATACTTTAGTCTCTGAAACCGATGCGACTGCCGTAGAAAAAAATTGCTGGGAAGTCATGAAGACTGTCTATGACCCCGAAATCCCCGTCAATATTGTTGACCTGGGCCTAGTCTATCATTGTAAAGTTGAGCAGGTAGCTGAAGCACTTAATAGTGTGCATATCATGATGACACTGACCGCCCCTGGCTGTGGCATGGGGCCGGTGATCCAGGGTGATGTAGAAAAAGCGGTTCGTGCTTTGCCTGGCGTTGATGCTGTAGAAGTTGAAATCGTATTGGATCCACCTTGGTCACGAGATATGATGTCTGAAGTGGCGCAAGTACAATTAGGCCTATTTTAAGCCTACGTAGGGCGGAATAACGCTAGTGTTTTCCGCCCCCCCTCTTCCACTCCATAAATGGGCAATACTTTCACAGCCTCTAATGTTATTGCACTTCAGCCTTTAAATTACTTTCATCGCCAATATATAACGTCGTTTTCCAGTTTTCTAAAATAGTCCGTGATTCTTTAAAATAACGCACTGAAACAACCGTCTTGTTACCCGGTTGATAAAACAACGTTCTGCCACCCCCACTTTGAGTATCAACATAACTACTTTGCCATTGCTCATCTAAGCACTGCCCTACAAGATCAGCACCTTTATCATGATTCACCTTAGCCTTAACCTCATCAGACTCCTGCCAGGAACAGGTATAGCTTGTTAAACCAGAACCCCACTCCCAGATCTGACAATCCCTTGCCAGTGGAAACA
The DNA here is from genome assembly GCA_030636485.1 of Methyloprofundus sp. Lineage (GTDB taxonomy): Bacteria > Pseudomonadota > Gammaproteobacteria > Methylococcales > Methylomonadaceae > Methyloprofundus. The sequence continues at coordinate 2,349 of DAOVWV010000010.1, read as the reverse complement.
CTCTATCTGCACTCCAGATTTGCATATTACGCACTCGACCGGAACTTTTACGGCTTCCTTTTAGCTGCTTAAAATCATTAGCGTGATCAGCAATGACCTCATTTAATTTTTCACAGACTTCAGAACCAGTGAGCGGTTTTGCCGTGGGTGTAAAAATTGCACAAGCACTACTGATAGAAGCCAATAAACCCACCGCGGCTATACGCAGCCCCGTATGTATGTTTCTCTGTTTCATTTATACCACCTATTAAAAACAAACACGTTGCCTTATATATGTTTTTTGCTCACAGATACGATAAGGCTTCATTTTTTTGTATCTTGCGTCAATATTCTTTTTTGCGTATGCCGACTAGAATCCCCACAACAATGAAAAATTATACTTGAATTCATTGGGAATCAACTCAGACGTATCATATTCATTCCGTATTCCAAATTTAAGCGCCATCCCTTCAAACCATTCTATATCATGCACCCAGGCCAGGTTTGTCAGGTTTCTAAATTTACCACCATCAGTGAAACTTGGATAAAGGTAATTAGACAGGGTAAAGCGTTGTTTAGCACTGATATGCCAGGTGACATCCGCACCTACCAGGCCCTCAAGCCCGACAATATTTTCTTCATGCACACTGCCATCAGGTTCCAGTACAGGGTTATCATTTGAGTCAAATTGCGTTTTACCAAATTCAAAAATAGTCGTCAGACCAGCCCGTGCTGAAAACTCCCAGTCCTCCGTTTTAATAAATTGGTAACCAGGCCCACCCCCAAGCTGCAGTCGATGATTCCAGTCACTGAACTCATCCCAGTCATAAACAGTTGTTGCAAATGCAAACCATTTACTATCCGCAAAAAACCAATCTTTTACTAAGGTAGCATTGATTTGATTTTCACTGGCCGTATTATCTTCAGAATCGAAAAAATAAAAGGACTTAAAATCCCAGCGATGTTCACTATCTTCATAGCGGGTATCGAATGCTGTTCGGAAAGTGGTATTAGTCGACGAGCCTGAAGAACCACTCAGCCCCAGTGAAACACTACTATCCCAATCCCTGAACCAGCCTGTTCCCATAAAGCCATCATTGACTTTCTCGCCTTTAGCAAGCTTGACCTGATCGTCAGCAGCCCTGACGGTATCTTTAGCTTGTAAAACACCTTCATTGGCAGCCTTAAGTTTATCTTCAGCAATATCCACTAACCCTTCAGCATGATCAACATTGGCTTTCGCACTGCTAACCCCAGCCTCCCCAGACGCATCTAAAGCTTCTTCAGCAAGACCTACATTTTGTTCTGCTATGCTAATATCATTTTTTGCAAGCTTTACTTCTGCCACAGCCGCTGTCATTGCATCATTAGCCTCTTGAACCTGTATATTAGCGACACTCAAGTCTCTGGCTATTTTGATATTCGCTTCAGCCGTATCAGCTGTTTCTACTGCTGCCACCAATTTATTTTCTGCAAGCTGAAACTCTTCTTCTGCTGCTACAAGAGCCTGCTCAGCAATCTCAACCTCCATATCAGTATTGGCAATACTGACGTTTTCTTCAGCAACGAGCACTTTCTTTTTAGCGACATCAACGACATCCTTGGCGGGCACCATGGCATCTTCAGCCTCATTAAACACATTAACCGCCACCCCCTCTTCACCCTCAGGCACTCTAAGCAAGTTACTCAGGTTTATCGTTTGTAAATTACGAATACTGGTTTTCGCAACCGTCTGTTTCCCCAAAAAAGGATGAGAAAAAGTCAGCGTAGTGTCTGTCTGTTGAATCAATTCAACATCCAGGCTATCGCCATTAGTAAATGTTATTTGTTGTGCAGAGAGTGTTGCCGATGCCAAAAATGCACCGATAAAAAGTGAGAGTTGTTTTTTGTTCATAAAAATCAGAGGTTGTTAGAAAAAAAATAGGTTCCCAATTTAACACGGGACAAGTTTTATGCCAGACTCGCCCCAATGCTTTACGTTGGAACGAGAAGCGGCAAGCTCTCCCGTCTTACGGTGGTAGCCAAAAAATAAAAAATGATTACTGCTCACCCTGCATTGAAAAAGCAGAGTGGCTCAATACCCGTTCGGCCAAGCGCGAAAAAGGCATACTCTGTATCCATACCGCCCCGGTTCCAGACAAGGTCGCTAACACCATCCCTTCACCACCTCTTAGTTTGATATCATGGCCAATAATTGTATAATCCACGTCATGGCAACGCATCGCTCTATTCCTTTTCGACGAGTAATTCCATTAACATTTGCTGATAAATATCTGACAAAGGCTGTAGGTCTGCAACGGGTACATTTTCATTGATTTTATGAATGCTTTCATTCAAGGGGCCTAGTTCAATGACTTCTGCACCTGTCGG
>DAOVWV010000258.1 GCA_030636485.1 Methyloprofundus sp. | reverse complement strand
TATTGACCTCTAATAGCCTCTTGTGCAGTATAAATTCCACGTACGGAGCCTGAAAGCCAAGGGAAAAAGCTATACCCTCCCCATACTGTACCCTGAATTTCATCCCCCAGTACATAACCTTCTTCGTTTCTATGTTGAAGGCGCATAGTACCATTAGCTTGAGCCCCCCAGGACCATTTATCAGCTTGCCCTGTGTACGTTAAACTGGGTTTTAAATCCCAGGTGCCGCTACCCAGTTGCATGCCATATCCCTGTAAATCGGTATCCTCAAGACCGTCCAGTGTCATATCTGTTTCCCCAGTTGGTGCGCTGACCCCTAAACCTAAATGTAAATGGTGATTAGGGCTATCAAACAATTTGATTAAAGCCATCATCAAGGTATCACCCAGGCCTTCGGATAAATGCTTGCCTTCATGTGCCTCATCCGGGTCAGCGCCGGGTAAGGTACCCATATTCATTTCCTTACTCAATATTTTTGGCATCACCATCAGGTTTAACCAGTCAGTGGGTGCATACATTATATTAAACATATACATATACATAGTCATATCTCTTGATTTAGAGCTACATAATTTATCTTTACAGGCATTATTTACAATTTCAATATCACTGGCATTATGCGTACCATTAACAGTATCGCCGGCTCTATCGCCATACATAAACTGAAAGCCAACCATCATATCCCCTGCGTTACCCAACATATGTCCGGCCATAACACCAGCAGGCGGGTGACTGCCATGATGTGCATGCATATCATGTCCATGATTATCGCCAATGGTGCTACCAAGGCTGGATAGATTTACATTCAAATTCGCAAACAACAAAAAGGAAGTAATATCCGCATAATCATCTAGTCCATCGCCACCAAGTTGTAACGATCCTTTGTGTATAGAATATTCAAATCCAGCTTCTAGATCAAAGCCTTTGGTAAACTGCTTGCCAAGAGTCAAGCCGCTACTGATCTTGCCGAACCCCGACAAACGATAATCACTTGAATAGTGACCATCAGAACGCGGCGCAAGAAAAAAAGGTGCAAAAAATTTAGCTTCAGATTGGGAGTAATATCGTACGTGTGGGCTCACCTCCATCCCGAACGGTAATGATTGGTACCAGTTCAATTCAAACGTATGGGAATTAATATCCCAGCTATCTTTATAATAACGATAATTAAAATGCATGGAAGCATCCAGAGTTGGAAAATGTTCGTTTAATTGACCGGTAACAAACCACTGGTCGCGAGAATCAGGTCTGTTTTCTCGAAATATATCAACCCCGACCACTTCCAGATCGGTATATTTCGCCCAGTCACCGCTATTAACTTCAACTTTTCTCAACAGATCATAATATTCTTCGTTAGTGACCTCGCCTCGAATATAGACAAATTTATATGGATTACTTAAATATCCACGCTGTGCAGTGTAACCGGCGTTCAATTGCAATAAAGAATTTTTAGACAACACCTGCGAAATACCCCAGGAAAACTTGTTAAAAGTACTTGTTTCATCCAGTTCCTCGGAAAAGCCGCTGTGATGCCCGCTACCATGGCTACCACCACGGGTGATCTCATTACTAGACAGGGAATATCCAGTCGACAGGGTGGTCATTTTATCATTTGATTCCCAACTTAAATTGCTAGACCCAAAGGCAGATTCAAAATCTGGTTCAGTTGAAAAACCGCCCGATAGTCCTAAAGTCACTGGGCCTAAATATAAATTAGTGCCAAGTATGGGCATAGTCCGGCTTTCTCGAGGCTGTTGGGCAATTATCTGTTCTGTATTACCGGAAGCCGAAAAATCAATAAAAGTATCTATGGTTCTTAAATCAGCCTCTTTAAGAAACGTATCTACATTTGCAATAAAATTAGGAATTCCTTCTCTTGTAATAATATCAACAAGAATATCATTTTTGATATCTTCAGCTTCATCTGAAAATAACAGTGGAGAAGCCATATGCCAGGCGGCTTCAAATGACTGTGATGCTGCCGACACAATATCAGGGGTTGAATCAGGCGCACTATATAATGGTGTAGCGCCGACATAGGTGTCGAAATCCGCACTAAAAGTAAATTCTAACCGGTCAGCAAAAGGTACAATAAAGTCAGTATGATAGACATCGGCACGCATCCGTTCGCCCTGCTCACGGTAATATCCATATTGAACATTTCCCTCCGCTTCTGCAACAGGTACTGCGGCCTTGGCCTGCATCCCCGGTAAACCCAAAGCTGCACAAGTGAATGCAGCCAGTGTTTTTTTTTTCTTAATTGCAGCCACAGCCCCCCCCGGAAGAGCCTATGGCTCCCTGTGCTGATTCCTTGCTATCAAAAACATGCAAACGCAACGCTGTGCGGCTTGAGCTGGGGGTGATCAACATCTGTTTTTTAGCCAGGTTCCCTCTTTCCCAGGGCGCGACCGAACAACCGGTTAAAAAAAAAGAGCTGGCAATAATAGATAAAATCAAGCGGTCTCGATATTTAATGTTCCAATACATCATTTTCACTCTTGTAATAATTCCATGACCCGCGCTCTAATCTCCGGTTCGTCCGACTTGCGAAACCCAAGGTGTTCATAGCGAATTTTTCCGTCTCTGTCGATAAAATATGACGAAGGCATGGCTTTTACGCCATATTTACTTGGGCAATCACCTTCCGGGTCATATGCCATCACATAATTGACAGGATAGCGTTCCAAAAAAACTTTCGCATCATTCGGCTTCTCGTCAACGCTAATTGCGATAATTTCAAATCCTTTGTCTTTTAGCTCATTTCTCAACGCATTTAAAAAAGGCATTGATTGTTTACAAGGCGGGCACCAAGTTGCCCAGAAGTCGATTAAAAGCACCTTGTTTTTGTATTGCTCAAGACTTAAGTCCTGGTCACTTGTCATTATTTTTGCTTTGCACTCAGGTGCAGATACGCCGGGCTGTGTGGCAAAACTCGATGAACAAAATAATAAAAATAGGAAAAGGTGGATAAATCTCAGCATTGCGGACTACGAAATAAAAAAAATAGAATTAAATAAATTAGCAATTATTAAGCCACAACGTATCTCTATGCGTAAGATAAAGAAATATAGTAGGTTTTTATATTTATCTGAGTTTTGTCTATAAAGCTCGTGATGATTTGCCAATAAAAGGAGTTAAATAGCACGCTTATATGCGCTATATAACATAGTTTGGTTAGTTGTCTGGCGACACCTTCTTAAATCTTAAGGAGCTTATGGTGAAATGCTTTTTTAAGCAACCGCTGTCACCCCCGGATATGATGATAGTCCGCGGCAAGCGAAAGTTAGGTGGGCGCAGGGTGGCTGGGGGTAAATGATTCGTTGCGTAGCGAATCGGTTTATGTGACAAGAAGCAGCAAAAGCTATCATGAGGCGCATGGTAGCGCCTAGCGAATGATCTAAACCTTGTTTACGCTAAAATGCTGAGGAATATAGTCATTTCATCGCTGGTCAGAACAACAGTGCTGAATTTTCGACTATTTCTTATCAAGACAAGCATGCTGGTTCTCACAGGATAATGCGCAAAAAGCCAGATAAATATTGAAGAAAAAGTGCTTTCAAAGTATCGGTCGTTTCGCACAGCTATGAGTGGCATGAAGCTTGCTTTGTTTGATTAGGCTTTTGACGTATAAACGTATTTCATCGGCCCTCCCGCTTAAGAAGGCATTTTATTAACTACAGTTATGTTTCTATGAAAAGCTAAGTTTGAACTTAAATATTTTATAAGGATTAAAAATGAAAAAAAACTATTTCGCATTGGTCGCTCTTCTTGCTGCCAGCGTATTCACGGCACAGGTGTCGGCCACCACTACGATCAACCTGGTCAATTACAGCGGCACACTGGTTGATAATCAGTGGTTTGAATTTGGAGGAACTGCTC
>DAOVWV010000336.1 GCA_030636485.1 Methyloprofundus sp. | reverse complement strand
GTGAAGTCAGTCGTGCAGAATCGGGGCAGAAAAATGCAGCATTGCTGGCGATTGCGCAACAGCTTTCCAGCCAAACTGCCTATCTTGCAGAGGAAAATGCTAAAGATTTACAGGCGGGAAAAGAGAAAGGTTTAGAGGCCGCTTTATTGGATAGACTGGCATTAACTCCCGATAGAATTCAGGCCATGATTGACGGCTTAAAAGAAGTTGCGGCTTTGCCGGATCCTGTCGGTGCAATTTCAGATTTGAATTATCGCCCTAGCGGGATTCAGGTTGGGCAGATGCGTGTCCCTTTAGGGGTGATTGGGATTATTTATGAATCACGTCCCAATGTGACCATAGATGCGGCTGCATTATGCTTAAAATCAGGTAATGCCTGTATTTTACGCGGTGGTTCCGAGTCGATTCATTCTAATAAGGCGATTGCTGCCTGTATTGCCAAGGGCTTAGCCAGTGCCGGGCTGCCTGTAGAGGCGGTGCAAGTGGTGGCAACGACTGATAGGGCGGCAGTCGGTGAATTAATTACCTTATCTGATTATGTCGATGTCATTGTCCCGCGTGGGGGCAAAAACCTGATTGCACGGATTTCAGCAGAAGCAACGATTGCAGTGATCAAGCATTTAGATGGTATTTGCCATGTTTATATTGATGATCATGCAGACCTGGAAAAAGCGGTTAATATTGCCGTCAATGCAAAAACACATCGTTATGGTGTTTGTAATGCCATGGAAACCTTACTGGTGGCTGAATCAGTTGCTACGGCGGTATTGCCTGAATTGGCAACCGAATATAGAGCGGCTGGTGTCGAGTTACGTGGCTGCCTGAAAACCTGTTCTATCGTACCAGACTGCGTACGCGCGACTGAGGACGATTGGGCAACGGAATATTTGGCCGCTGTTTTATCCATAAAAGTGGTTGCTGATATTGATGAGGCAATGGCACATATTACTGAATTTAGCTCAGGCCATACCGAATCAATTATTACTGAAAACTATACTTTAGCACGGCGTTTTTTGCGTGAAGTGGATTCCAGTTCGGTGATGGTCAATGCTTCAACGCGTTTTGCCGATGGTTTTGAGTACGGTTTAGGTGCAGAAATAGGCATTAGTACCGATAAGTTACATGCCCGTGGGCCGGTTGGGCTGGAAGGCTTGACCAGTTTAAAATACGTTGTTCTAGGGGATGGACAAATCCGTGAGTAAATGATCGGTATCTATGGAGGGACGTTTAATCCCATACATTATGGGCATTTACGCACTGCATTGGAAGTGAAAGATATTTTTGCTTTAGATGAACTGCGTTTATTGCCCTGCGCTCAGCCAGCGCATCGAACGGCACCGGGCGTGAGTGCAGAGATACGCCTACAGATGTTGACGCTGGCGATACAAGATTGTCCTCAGTTGAGTTGTGATGCGCGTGAACTACAGCGTTCCGGGCCATCCTATATGGTGGATACGCTGGCTTCGATTCGTGCAGAAATCGCTGCTGTGCCTTTGGTTTTATTTATGGGTACGGATGCCTTTAACGGTTTAAGCAGTTGGCACCGCTGGCAGAGTCTGTTTGATTATGCCCACATCGTAGTGATGACACGGCCTAGTGTCGAGCCTGCCCGCTTATCCGCTTTTTATGCAGATAAACAAGTTGTTAATAGAGAGTCGTTAAAATCCTGTACGAGTGGTAAAATCTATTTTCAGCAAGTAACACAATTAGATATTTCGGCCAGCGCTATTCGAAAGATGTTTGCCGAAAACAAAAATCCCCATTTTTTATTGCCTGAGTCGGTCATCGACTATATACAGGAAAAACAATTATACAAATCCCGAAAGGAAATTGAATGCAAGTAGACGAATTATTAGCTCTGATCACGAATGAATTAGATGAGCGTAAAGCAGAAAATATCACCACGATTGATGTGATAGGTAAGACCAGCTTTACGGATTATATGGTGATTGCGACCGGAACATCTGATCGACATATTAAGGCTTTATGTAATTATGTGTCGGTGGCGTTAAAAGAAAAAGGTATGGTGCCCCGTGGGATAGAAGGAGCGCAAGGGTCTGAGTGGGTGCTAATGGATTTAGGGGATGTTATTTTGCATGTCATGACGGCTCAAACACGCGAGTTTTACCAGTTAGAAAAGCTTTGGAGTATAGAAAATACAGAGGATATTGATGAGGAATATTAGATGAATAGTAAGCTTATGCTCAGTGCCGCATTGTTTGTAAAGTTTTCGGCAGTGTATGCAGAGGCTCCTGATGTTCAGGAAGGCTTATGGGAAATAACCTCAACGGCGAGTATCGTCGGTATGCCATCAGAAATACCGCCATTGGTACAAAAGCAATGTTTTACCCCAAAGAGTATGAGCCCGGAAAATCTTTTGCAGCAGAATAATTGCAAGATGGACAGTATGGATATGCAGTCAAACCATGTGAGCTGGAGCATGAATTGCCAGCAACAAGGCATGATTATGCAAGGTTCGGGGAGTATTCAGTATCAGAAAACAAGTTTTTCAGGTACATTTGACTTAACGATGTCGGGTGCTCCGGAAGGCGCGATGGGGATGAATACGACAATAAAAGGGCGTTATATAGGAAGATGCCCTTAAGTTAAGGCGAGAAATATAGGCTGTGCTTTGGCTATGCATTTAACACGGGATAAGTTATAACGCGTAGGGTGGGCAATCTTTTCTGCCCACCGCGGTCATTTAATCGTGGGCAAAAAAACTGCCCACCCTATATGTCATTTCTTAATGGGGCTTGCTGACGCAATTTTTATTGCCTACAAGCCCCGATATCACTTTATTTTATGCTTGTTTCTTGGTATTTCGTTATAATACCTTGCATATTGTTTTAATCTTTTTTCGAGAGTTTTTCATGATTCAAGGTAGTATCGTAGCATTAGTCACCCCCATGTTTGATAACGGAGATGTTGATAAGGGTAGTCTTAGAAAGTTAGTGGAATTTCATATAGAGCAGGGGACTGATGCCATCGTTGCCATGGGGACTACGGGTGAGTCTGCAACACTGGATGAAGATGAACATCTGGATGTGGTGAAGTCTGTGGTAGGTTATTCCGCATGACGGTTAGCTATTATTGCTGGCACAGGCGCGAATTCAACGAGTGAAGCGATT
>DAOVWV010000070.1 GCA_030636485.1 Methyloprofundus sp. | reverse complement strand
GGAATAGGTGCCCAGACAAACATGGTTGCCTTGGGCTTTTCTACTACCCAGCCTATTGAATTCAGACCATCACAAAGGACATCGCGACGCTCTTTATACATTGCACAAATTTCTGCCACACAATCCTGGGGTCCTTCCAGAGCCGTGATAGCGGCAATCTGAATCGGTGTGAACATGCCATAATCCAGATACGATTTAATGCGTGCAAGTGCTGCAACCAGTTCTTTGTTGCCACACATAAAGCCAACCCGCCAGCCAGGCATGTTATAACTTTTCGATAATGAAAAGAATTCGACGGCGACTTCTTCGGCACCAGGTACTTGCAGAATTGAAGGTGCTTTATAGCCGTCAAACACGATATCAGCATAGGCAATATCATGCACTACCCAGATTTTATGTTCTCTTGCAACAGCGATGATTTTTTCAAAGAAATCCAGTTCAACGCATTGTGTCGTCGGATTGCCTGGGAAATTTAGAATCAGCATTTTGGGCTTAGGCCATGACTCGGCGATAGCCTTATGCAGCTCTTCAACGAAATCAACGCCGGGTACCATTTTGACGTGTCTTAAGTCAGCGCCTGCAATCACGATGCCATACGGGTGTATGGGGTAGGCAGGGTTAGGTACCATGACAGTATCACCAGGTCCCAGAGTCGCTAATGCCAGATGTGCTAGGCCTTCTTTAGAGCCTATGGTTACAATGGCTTGCGTTTCGGGGTCTAAATTCACATCGTAGCGATCTTTATACCAGTTGCAGATAGCTTGTCTTAATCTTGGAATGCCGCGCGAAACAGAATAGCGATGAGTATCGCCGCGCTGTGTTGCTTCCACCATTTTATCGACTATATGTTTTGGTGTAGGCTGGTCTGGATTGCCCATGCCAAAATCAATAATATCTTCGCCGGATGCGCGTGCTTTTGCCTTTAACTCATTAACAATGTTAAAAACGTAGGGCGGTAGGCGACTAATACGGTGGAATTCTTCCATTAGGGACTCTTAGTGTACTTTTAAAGTTGTAGGTTGCGTGTAAAAATTTTAACTCAACCGACTAACTTACTGTTGTTAACAGGATATGTCAAATTGAGTTTAAGGGTTTTTGTGATCTGTATGTGTGTTTATCTGGAAGGTTTCGGAGTTTATAAGGTGCAAAATGCTGATAATTCAATGCAGTGTGTCTATTTTGTGTAACTTCTCATTATTTACGGGCAAATGTAGATAAAGCTTGTGCTCAGCTTGACTGGGTAAGGTCGTCATTCCCGAAGTCTTTTATCAGGAATCTATGCTGCATAATGGATTCCTGCTAAAGCTTGTGCCCACGCTTGACTGGGTAGCATGCAGGAATGACGAGAAAAAAGTGTCAACTACTTTCATGCTTATATGAAGGATGCCTAAATATTTAAAATTAATACATCATTTACAATACATCCGCCGCATGATCAGCCAGACGTGAACGCTCACCGCGTTTTAATGTGATATGTGCGCCATGCTCCCAGGATTTGAATTTATCCACGACATAGGTCAGGCCAGAGCTGGTGGCTGTCAAATAAGGAGTATCAATTTGTGATAAATTACCGATGCAAATGATTTTTGTACCTGGGCCTGCGCGGGTAATCAGTGTCTTTAATTGTTTAGGGGTCAGGTTTTGTGCTTCATCAATAATCAGATAGCGGTTTAGGAAGGTACGGCCGCGCATAAAGTTGAGTGAACGAATTTTAATTTTATTCATTAAAATATTTTTGGTGACATCTTTTTCCCAGTCGGTGTCTTCCTCTTGTCTGCCAAGGAGTTCCAGATTGTCAATCAATGCGCCCATCCATGGAGCCATTTTTTCTTCTTCGGTACCGGGCAAAAAACCTATATCTTCACCGACGGGCACTGTTTCGCGGGTCATGACGATTTCGTAATAGCGCTTGTCATCCATGGTCTGGGTTAGGCCTGCCGCCAATGCCAGTAGTGTTTTTCCTGTACCTGCTGTGCCTAATAAAGTCACAAAATCAATCTCAGGATCCATTAGCACGTTGAAGGCAAAGTTCTGCTCACGGTTCTTGGCGTATACACCCCAGGCAGAGTGGTGGCCTTCTCTGTAGTTTATAGCGAGTTCCAGTGTTGCAGTCTCTTTATCAACGGACCTGACTATCGCTTCAAAGTCGGATTTATCTTCTATATACAGATATTGATTCGGGTGCCAGTCAGTGACTAAAGGACCTTCAAGCTTGTAAAAAGTGCGCCCTTCCTCTATCCATGATTGCATTTTATGGCCGTGCGTATCCCAAAAATCAGCGGGCAGTGCCGTTGCGCCACTATATAATAGGTCGATGTCGTCTAGTGTTTGATCACTATGATAGTCTTCGGCCTTTAATTCTAATGCGGCCGCCTTGATACGCATATTAATGTCTTTAGAGACTAATATCACTTGCGTATCCGGAAATTGTTTTACTAAGGTCAGAACAATACTCAAAATTGAGTTATCTGCTAGGTTGCCTGGCATGGAATCTGGCAGAGCGGCAGTCATTTGCTGAGTTTGAAAATACAGGCGACCTTCTAAGGCATTTTCTTTTTGTCCTGAACTTTGTAGTTGAGACAGGGGGAGACCCTCTTTAATATCGCCCTGATCCCTGCCTTTCAGTAAATCATCAATAAAGCGGCTGACCTGGCGTACATTTCTTGCCACTTCAGTTCGGCCTCTTTTGCCATGGTCGAGTTCTTCCAGTACGACCATTGGAATGAAAATATTATGTTCTTGAAAATGAAATAAAGCGGCCGGGTCATGCATTAAGACATTGGTATCTAACACAAATAATTTTTTTGAAGTGCTGATGTTCATGACTCGACCTCTAGATCAGCGAGTTTTTGTAGAACCTCATCGATATGAACTTTAACTTTTACTTTACGCCATTCATGAATAAGTATTCCTTCAGGGTCAATTAAAAAGGTACTGCGTTCAATACCTAGAACTTTTTTTCCGTACATATTTTTCATTTTGATCACATCAAATAACTGACATAAGACTTCTTCTTTATCGGATAATAAGTCAAAAGGAAAGCTTTGTTTGTTTTTAAAGCCTTCGTGTACGCGTACGCTATCGCGGGAAACACCTAGAATAACCGTATTATGTTGTTCGAATGTGGCCATATTATCGCGAAAGTTTTGCCCTTCAGTAATGCAGCCGGGTGTGTTATCTTTTGGATAAAAATACAGGAGCACATATTTTCCTTTATAATCTGACAATTGGATGCTTTTGTCACCCGTTGACATTGCTTCAAAATTGGCTACTGGTTGACCTATACTGATTGTTGACATGCGGGTTCCTTGGTTAAGAGTGGTATATACTTTGCGTTGGCGAGTGCAGTGTTGGATTGTTATTCCTTAGCGTAGCATAGATCAGCTTCGGTATGCTAAAAGAAATCTGGGGGCAACAATAGCGGAGCTGTTCTTGTTCAGGGAATAGCCCTTTTCTGCTTGTGATTCTTTACCTTTCGCGTCTAGGTTTATTGCAAAACCCAATATCAATTGATATTTTTAGGTTGATGGAGTACTAGGTATCTGAAGATAGGCTTTTAGTTCTTTATGCTTGAGGATGTTTTTTAGGGGCATGTTCTTGCAAGTAATGAGTGATGTGGGTGATATGGGTAAAAAACAACATAATAAGCGAGAAGAAACAGCTTTAGAGCTTGATAAGCTGGACGAAAATAATGCTTTATTGGCTGCCATCGAAAAAGTGCCAGTGGTCGCTAAAGCGAATAGTTCACTGGATGATTTATTAAGCTTTGATACTCAGGTCTTTGTCTCTAATACAGCGCAAGTGGCGCATCTTAATAAGACTGAGGAGTCTGTAGAAAGGTCTGAAAATAAGCAGGCTGATTCAAATACAGAAACAAGCATTGAAACTGCAGCACCATCCGAGGCCATATCAGAAAGTCTGGAAGGTGTCGCAAATAAGGTAGATAAAGCTGTCGTCACGGGACTTAAACGGCCAGCTGAATTAGTTGATGCACTTTCTGCATCAGGGGGGGCAGGTAGTTCAGAGCCCGTTGTTGATGCAATAGGTGACGCTATATGTGAAGTAGTGGCGACAAGCCGGGCGGTGGAAAAACCCGCCGATGTGAATTCTGATCCCCGTGCATCAGAGGCTGTGCCGGATTCTATGGATATGGGGGCTGTTTCGCCTTTTGTCTGGGATAATCGAATATTACAACTGGAGCATGAACTAGGAAAGAGCAAGAAAATGCTCAGAGCTTTGGCGAGAGTTTATAGGCAGCTTGAGAGGACAAATTACAAATATAAAATAATCAGTATTATCAGTCTGTTTGTTGCAGTCAATGCTTTGCTGATAAGTATTTGGTTTGGGGCGCTCGTTGTAGATAGGCTGGTGGAGCCAGAGGAAGTTAAAAGAGTTGTGGTGGCGGTTGATAAATACCGTGTCTCGCCAGTGGGTAGGTTAGAAAATGATAGGCAAATAAGCTCTCAAGTATTAGGGGCTGATTTAAATAAGCCGATAAAAATAGGACCTTTACTAGAAGAAAGGTTCAATGCTGTTGGTGGAGTCTTGATGTCAGCTGAGTTGAGGAAAGTTGCTGTTGCTGGCAATGAGATGCTGGAGGTAAAGGTGACGGATAAGTTTGTGATGCTGAAACCAGCGCTTGAAATACCTGCTAAGCAGTGGGAAAGTACTGAAATAAAGGCAGCGACTGATGTTCTGAAACCTAAAGCTAGCACTCGCCCAAGGGTAAAGAAATGGGCTGTCAATTTATATTCTTCTGTGCAACGTCAAGATGCGCAAAAAAGGCTGAAGGAGTTGAGTGAAAAAGGTATTCAAGCCGAATTGCTTACTATTTCAGAAAGTGGGGAGACATGGTTTAGACTTAGGGTGCCTGGTTTTGCAACTGAAGCTGACGCTGAATCCTACGCAGCTAAAGCCGAGAAAGTACTGGGCGATAGAATTGTTTGGGTTTCTAAGAGTTAAGTTTTTATTTTTGAAAAAACCACTGGCCTGTGTGCAGGGTATACTTTAGTGCTACTGGTAATGACAGGCCACTATTTACCTGTATCTGTAACCACATGAAGTATAAAACAGAAATAAATGAATAGTTTGCAATTTAGTAAAACTCAGATAGAATCTGAGCCTATGACTATTGGTTTTTCCTGATTTCTTAAATTAAAACGGAGAGTGAGTTTATGTTCACTAAAAAACAATCTGCATCATTTATTAAAGTGATTGCTTTCGCGGGTGTTGTTGCGTCTACAACCGGCTGTGGTATTGATGCACCCAAAGCTGAAATTGCTTATGCAGAGGCAACCATACATTCTGCACGCAATGTTGATGCAAATCGCTATGCAGGTGTCGATCTGGAAAGAGCGAAAGGTAAATTGCATGAAGCTAAATCAGCAATGAACGAGGGTGATAATGAAAAAGCCTTGCGCCTTGCGCATGAGGCAACTGCAACTGCCAGCCTGGCTCAGGCAAAGGCAGAGGCTGGAAAAGCAAAAATGGCAGAATCCCAGATGAAAGATAGCTTGAATATGCTGGAGTCACAACTACGATAAACAACCCGGGGAGGGGGCGCGTAATAAATAATCTTCCTGGTATAGTATTCTGTGCTGTTTGGAGGAGGCGTTCCCTCGTCTTGCATTTCGTGATATAGGACGTGCGAGTGAGTGTAGACGTTTTATTAATTGCGGTTACCTGACTTAAATTTAGCTCTATTTTTGGATATACTTTATGAAAACATTGACAGTAAAAAAACTGATTATCCCAGCTATCATTGCGACATTAGCTGTTGGCTGTGCCGAATTACAAAAACCACAGTCCTTACTGGATGCTGAGCAAGCGTATAGTACGGCTGCAAATGATCCTAGTGTACAGAGGTACGCTGCTGATCAATTGTCGGAAGCGAATGAAACTTTATTGCGTGCTGTGGCCGCTGAATCAGCTGAAGATATGGCCTCTTTGGCATATATCGGTAATGTTCAAGTCGAGTCAGCTGTGAGTTCAGCGGAAGCCGAACAAGCGAGACAAAATACCAGCGATTTAATCGACCAAAAAGAACAATTGGTGAGTGTCGCCGATAATGCAAAAGAAGAGGCTGCTAAGCGACAGAGTGATGCTGTGCAGCAACGATTGCTAGATATGGAGGCAACTGTAGCAGAGCGTGAAATCCTATTGGCATTTGGGGATATCGAATTTGTGTCGGGAACAGCCAACCTGGTGCCTGGCGCGTCGCAAGGCATTGACCTGCTAGCTGATTATATGCATCAATATCCAGATAAAACAGTGACACTTTCAGGACATACTGATAGCTCAGGGGGGGCGGAACTGAATAAAAACCTGTCTCAACAGCGTGCTGATTTTATTCGTGACGTGTTAATCAGCAAAGGTATTTCTCCAGAACGTATGACAGCGATTGGTTATGGTGAAAGCCAACCGATTGCTTCAAACGGTACGTCTACTGGTCGTCAGAAAAACCGTCGTATTGATATTAGTTTTGACTAGTTGAATAACTGAAAATCTCGTTCCCACGCGCCGCGTGGGAATGCATGGGTCGACGCTCTGCGTCTCGAAACATAGGGCATTGGAACGAGGTGCGTGTTGTTTGTCCCGTGTTAAATTGGTAGCCAAAATCTACGCTTCAAAGTTAATTGAGTGCTAATGCCGGGTTGCTGAAGAAGCCTGTACCACGGCCTCAGAAAATATCCGCTCAATATCGACTTTATCAAATTTATATTGCTGACTGCAAAACTCGCAGTCCACAATGATGTCACCCTGCTCCTGTAATATTTCATCAATTGCAGTGCGCCCTAAAGAGAGTAAAGTGCTTTCAATCTTTTGCTCTGAGCAGCGACACTTAAAGCTCACGGCTTCGGCCTCAAATAAACGTACGGATTCTTCATTGAACAGGCGATGCAGTACCTCTTTACATGGGAGAGTTAGAAGTTCATCTTTACTAATGGTATTTGCTAACGCTTCAATGCGCCTCCAGTCTTCCAAGGCATCACCTTCCTGCTGTGCAGGAAGTTCCTGTATTAATAAGCCTGCCGCCTGATGCTCGTTGGCAAAAAGCCATAGACGTGTTTTCAATTGTTCGGACTGGGTAAAGTAGGTTTCTACAGCTGTTGCCAAGCGTTCACCCGTTAACGAGACGATGCCTTGGTAGGGTTCGCCTTTATCGGGTTTAATTGTTAAAACCAAACGTCCTGTGCCGAGTAAGTCAGGTAAATTACTGCCAGCAGCGTTCTCTTCGCAATGTGCCCAGCCACGAATTTCTCTTTCATTAGTACTTTGCGCCACTAATGATTTTAATGCGCCATCTCCTTGAGCCTGTAAAATCAGGTTACCCTCAAATTTTATGGTGGCTGAGAGTAAAGTTGCCGCTGCTAGGGCTTCCCCTAGTTGTTGCATGACTGCATCAGGGTATTGATGATACTGTTTTGCCGCTTGCCAGCTGGCGGTTAGGTTTAACCATTCTCCACGAATGGCTAGGCCATCAAATAAAAAGCGTTGTAAAACATCTTGTTCTTGCATAGGTCGAGAATATTTTTATGAGTAAAGTATACTAAATACTATAGGGGAGCAGGTTTTGGCCTCTATGCTGATG
>DAOVWV010000087.1 GCA_030636485.1 Methyloprofundus sp. | reverse complement strand
GATGAAGTATACGAATTTATAATGGCTTAACCAAATATAGTTTTGTTCATGCGCTGCCAAAAAGTAGGGTGTAAAAGTTCTGTCATGCGTTGTGTTTCTGATGATTCTGGCACGATTTCCTGTAGTTTTGTCAATAAGGCTTCTGCTTGATCAAGCTCACTGATTTTAAAATAATACTCACAAAAAACCGAGGTTAAAGCCGTATATTCGGTAATGTGAAATTGAATCCTTTTAGGGTAAAGTGTTTTTAACTCATATTGATTAGCAAAAATGAGGGGGATTGCATCGGTATTATTTTCTGCTAAACAGAGCCTCGCATAGTTGCAGCGGGCAAA
Source organism: Methyloprofundus sp. (assembly GCA_030636485.1). Taxonomy (GTDB): domain Bacteria; phylum Pseudomonadota; class Gammaproteobacteria; order Methylococcales; family Methylomonadaceae; genus Methyloprofundus. The sequence continues at coordinate 6,575 of DAOVWV010000087.1, read as the reverse complement.
AATATTTTTGGCATTTTTTTTGTAATTTTCACGAATAACTAATTTTTGTTTTTCTGGGTCGACTTGCCCATATGCAATGGCTAAGCAGCTATATATTAAGGGTAAGGGGTATTGCTGTAATAGTTGTAATAAGCGGGGAATCGCTTCTGCAGCATTAATTTCTGCAATGGCTGAGAGGTGATTAAATTCATCTTGCGCGGTTTGTGGCAGATTACGAAAGCGTTGATCTAAAATAGGGGCGCTGGTGAGCTCGTACGACTCGTTATCGGTGCGATGCTGGTAACTGGATATAGTCGATGTTGCTCTGCTATTGGATCTTGTTTTTTTTGACATGGAAAGTGTGTTGATTATGTTGGGGTATTCTATTTGTTGTGAGTTAGGAGCGAGGGGGCTATTGAGCTCTCATTCCTTAGTATTGCACCTAGGTGATTTGCTTAAAGCCTGATTTTAAATTGGGCCACTTATCGAAAGCAAAGAACCAGATCATGATAATATTCAAGAACGGGACTAATAATACCAATACCATAAGTTTAGGGTAGCCTGCTTTTTCAAGTATTTTACTGCCTAGCCATAAAGTAAAAATCATAAAAAAGAAAATGAGTACATATTCCATTATTGTTGCTCCTTATTTTTAATGTTAGGCCAGGAAAGTAAAGCGAGCTGAAGAAAAATAAGCAACAGCCCCAGCCCCGGTAAAAAGACCAATAATCCCCATGCCGGATGAAATCCTGCTTTTTTATAAATCAAGCAAACAGGAACCAGTATCATCAGGCCGACGATGATCATACGTCCGAATTCGGGAAATATAAACATAGCTTGCTCCAAGTGAAAGTGTTTGGTATAAGACTATACCTATGTGAGATACATTTATATATACTTCGCGCGGCTAGGAACCCACGCAAATTATATATGCAGGAAATAATAGCATACCTTTTCCTGTATGCTATAAGCTTCATGCATTGCCATACTTCGTTCAAGCATTGATGCGGACAAATAGTGTGCTGATTTTAGTCGAGAGAAAAAACTCAGTTGCTAGAAGTCGGCAGTCGTGAGCGCGCGAAGTATATAATGATTAAAACAATTATTTGCCCGGTGTTACTTTTTTTATGACTGATTCAACAAATGGACTTAAACAGGCACAAGAAACCATTGCCAAACTGCAAAATAATCTAAACCAGGTTATTCTGGGGCAGCATCGTGGTTTACAATGGCTACTGGCGGCCTTCAGCGCGGGAGGACATGTTTTACTCGAAGATGTGCCAGGCACCGGGAAAACAACCTTAGCCAAGGCACTGGCTTTATCTTGTCAGGCGGATTTTCAACGTATCCAGTTTACCCCGGATTTATTACCCTCTGATATTCTGGGCATTGCCATTTTTGACCAAAAACAGCAAAGCTTTCGTTTTGAGCCTGGGCCGGTTTTTTGTCATATCTTGCTGGCAGATGAAATTAATCGCGCATCACCGCGTACCCAGTCGGCATTATTAGAAGCAATGGCCGAAAACCAGGTAAGTATTGAGCGAAAAATCCGCCGTTTGCCCAACCCTTTTTTTGTGATGGCAACACAGAATCCTGTTGAATTTCACGGTACTTATCCTTTGCCGGAAGCGCAGCTTGATCGTTTTGCACTGAAATTTAGTTTAGGCTATGTTTCACAGGAACAAGAAGTTGCAATCTTGCAGAACCAGAGCCAGCAACACCCGATTGATTCTTTAAAGGCCTGCATTTCTTTGGCAGAGCTACAGCAGTTACAGGCGCAGGTAAAACAGGTGCATATTAGTCTTGAATTGCAGCGCTATATTGTCGCTATTGTCGCTGCAACCCGAGTGGCTCCAGAAGTTAAGCTAGGCGCTAGTCCACGTGCTTCGTTAACGTTAATGAAGTGCGCACAGGCTTTGGCGTTAATTAATGGTGATAATTTTGTCAGCCCTGATGTTATTCAAGAATTGGCTGTCCCAGTGATTGCCCACCGCTTAGGCCTGGATTCACAAAGTACCTTTTCGGGGCTCGATGCCAAATCCTTAATGCATGATATTGTGCAGAAAATTTCAATACCTGTGTGACCATGTTTGGACGCTTTCTACTACGACGCTATCAAAAGATATATCGCTTAAGTCGCTGGATGCGAGTACATTTTACCCAGGTAGGACACTTATGTCTGATGGTCTGGCTGATGGCTGGGGTGTTTGGGGTTGATACCAAGTCCAGCAACACCTATCAGTTGTTTGTATTTCTGAGTATAGTGTTTGTGTTTGCTTTATTGGTCAGCCTTATTAACCACTTTAAAGCGACGATTAAGCGCCAGTTGCCCCGTTATGCAACCGTGGGTGAGCCTCTGGTATATAAGGTTGCCATCACTAACATCAGCAAAAAAAATTATCGTGATTTAGCCTATATTGAGCAATTAACTGAGGTGTTTCCTGATTACTCTGAATTAAGTCATTTCTATCGAGGGCATCATAAGCCTTGGTATAAGCAGGGGATTAGTTTCCGTTTGTGGTTACGCTACCTTCGTTTTCGTGGTGGGGCTTATATTGATGAGCAGCCGATTGCCTTTCTGGGGATAAATCAGCTGGAAACGATTACAGTGAGTTGCACACCGCTTAGGCGCGGTAAATTGCATTTTTCTGGTGCCACGATTGCAAAGCCTGATTTATTAGGCCTATTCAGGCGCCTCTATTTTGTCAGCGAGCCTCAGAGCTGTCTGGTATTACCTAAGCGATACCCCGTACAGCCCATAAGTCTGGCTGGGCGGCGCAACTACCAGCCGGGCGGTATTAGTTTGGCAAATTCAGTCGGTGATTCAGTCGAGTTTATGGGTTTAAGGGAATACCAGCAAGGTGATGCCTTTAATCGCATTCACTGGAAAGGCCTGGCGCGGCATGGAAAATTGATCGTTAAAGAATATCAGGATGAATATTTTGTACGCCATGCATTAATCTTAGATACCGCCACTGATAATATGGCAGACGAGCTCTTTGAAGCTGCGGTCTCGGTTGCCGCTTCTTTGGCGATGAGTGAACAGCAAAATGATACTTTACTGGACTTAATATTTATTGGCAATAAAACATACACATTTACCACAGGGCGTGGGGTGGGACATATGACTCAGTTATTAGAAGTGTTGGCGGCTGTACAGCAAAGTGACGCAGCGTCATTTACACGTTTGCGACAGGCGGTCAGTCAGCATATTTCGAAATGCAGTAGCCTTTTTTGTGTGCTGTTGCACTGGGATCAAGAAAGGCAGGACTTTATTCAATCTTTGCGCATGAAAAATATCCCGTTACTTGTTTTTTTAATTCATGATGGGACATTAAGCAAACAGGATTTAGCCAATAAGCCTGAGCACTTTTATCTTATAAGTGTTCAGCGGATAGCAGAAGATTTGGCTGCTATATGAGGTTTGGCAATAAATCTCCAGATCTGCCTAGAAGTGCCAGTAAACTTGTGGGTTTAGAGAGTGCCTGGTTAGTCAGGTTTTCAGAGGGTATTAAAAATATTTGGCTTACAATGCTATCCCTACTCGCCTGGGGCTGGCTTAATCATAACGGTTTAGTGACGATGGGTATCATGCTGCTGATCGTGCTCAGTAAACTGACGACATGGCGATGGGATATGAAAATTGAGCAGTTCTATCGTATCGGTGATTTTGTCATGGTCTTATTTGTTGCCGTGCTGGTTTATTTTTCTGTTGTTCATACACAGCAACGACCTGTATTTATTGTTCTGGAGTGGCTTCCGCTTTTTTTTCTCCCCATCTTGCTAGTGCAGCTTTATAGTGTTAAACAACAGTTACCTGTCGGCACGCTATTTTATTCGCAGCGTAAAAGAAAGCGCTCGGGCACTCTGGACTTTACTCGCCCCTATGCCACTATTTGTTGGTTGGCTGCGGGTGTTGTTAATGATATTTCTTTAAGCTATTTTCTGCTGAGTATCGTGGGTTTTAGTGCAATATTGTGGTCAGTACGCTCAAAAAATAGCCCACTGATACTCTGGCTTATAGTGATTGCCTTATCGGCGGGCTTATCTTATTGGGGGCAGCAAGGGCTACGCCAGTTGCATGCCGTGTTTACAGAGCAGATTATGGAATGGGTGGTTGATTGGCAGAGGAACCCTTTTAAAAGTACGACTTCTATCGGTGATATAGGTGAGCTGAAGCTATCCGATAGGATTGAATTTCGTGTCAAGGCAGATAAACCATTACTGTTGATGCAAGCAAGTTATGACCGTTACATAGGGCAGTCATGGCTAGCAACACTACGGGTGTTTAATGAAAAAACAGGTGCTGACAGCCTTGAAAAGCATAAAAATATCAAGCAGCTAGAAGTCTTTCAAACGCTAAAATCAACCACTATTTTAGCCTTGCCTGCTGGGACAGTGAGGATAAAAGGGTTGGAAGGGGCGACACTGCAATACACGCCATTAGGGGCTGTTAAACTTAGCGAAGCACCTGATTATATTAATTTCCAGGTTAATTATACTGGGCAGCAAGTGAATAAGGTGCGTGAATTTGACTTGCAGGTTCCAGTACAGCACCAGGCATGGATAGCGCTCATTAAGCAGGATTTAAACTTAGAGCAACAGGATCCGGCGACAATTGCGCAAGCGATCACTCAGTATTTTAAACGCAACTATTATTACAGTTTATTTTTAGGCAGAGAGCCGGATGCAGATAAAGCACTGAAAGAGTTTATTTTGCACCGAAAAGCAGGGCACTGTGAATATTTTGCAGTCGCGAGTGTTTTTTTATTGCGTAGCTACGGTATTCCTGCACGTCTGGCAAACGGCTATGCGATGCAAGAATACAATGCAGCTGAGCGTTTATATATTGTGCGCCGCCGGCATGCGCATGCCTGGGCCATTGCGCAGATTGATGGTTATTGGCAAGCAGTCGATGCCACTCCCGCGCAATGGTTGGAGATGGAGGAAGAGCAAGCCGAGTTATTTCAGCCTGTTTACGATTTTTTTTCTGACTTGTATTTTAAATATAAACACTGGCGTTATCTGCAAGCTCTGGCAAAAGCACAGGATAATGAACAGCAGGTATGGTGGATTGTAGGGGGGGTATTATTGGTTATTTTAGCTTGGCGGCTGCTTGTCTCGCGCCGAGACTTAGTGCATTTAAGTGCTAAGCAAGATAATACGCTATTATTTAAATACCCGGGGCAGGATTCGGAGCTTTTTATGATTGAAAAGGCCTTGGCAAAGACTGATAACGCGCGTATGCCCAATGAGTCAGTGATCGCCTGGGCACAACGAATTGATAGCCAGGCGTTGCTGGACATTAGTAAAATGCATTATCGCTATCGTTTTGCTGCTGAGCGCTTTACTATAGCTGATAGAAACAGATTAAAACAGGCGGTGAAGGAGTGGTTGGCGCTGCATGGTTAAGTGTTTTAGGCACGCTATAGAGGCATTTTTATCTATAATGATTCGATTTTCTGTAGTGTGAGCCCTGTTGCCGTATTAATTATATTTGCAGCAACATGTAGTTGTTTTAAAGCTTTGGCGACTTCTATCTTGGCCTTTATTTTACCTTCATTTAGTGCGGTGTCTTTCACATTTTTAGCACGCCAATAATCAAATAAGCTTTTTTGATATTCCTTATGTTGGCTCGGGGTTAGCTCTGATATTGCGGCGGTTTCAAAAGCTTTTAAAAAAATAGGTTCATTTAAAGTTTTGGGGATCTGCTCTAATTTTGGTAAATTTTTTAAAAAATAGACCCATTTATCTATATGCGTTTCCAGCTCAGTCGATCTTTTATCAAACAGTGGCATTTGCAAGAATTTAAAATGTAGATTGTCGTAGGATAAATCTGCATTTTTATCGACTAAATTGATGTCACGCTTAAATTTCCGTACTTCACTGTTTCTATCATGAAAGAAATCAAGAATAGCGATAAAGTAAACGGGTAATGATTTAAAATCCCATTCTTCATTTCGTGCCTGATCTTTGGTCGGAAAGGTAGAATAAAATAAGGAGCGACCTTTAAAGTGATTGATGCCTGCCTTTTGCAGTTCAATAATAAATTTATCACCGCGGTCTGTCAGGCAATATATTTCATAAATGGTTGTGCTCTCTTTGACTCTTCTGTTCATCTTTTCTGAATGGCTAAACTGAAGTGTCGCTATTTGATGGTAAGCGGGTAACAATTGATTTAAAAAATCAATAAGCAGCTCTTCACTGCCCTCCTCAATAAAAAGTTTTTTAAACCCAAAGTCGGTGTAAGGATTGAAATATTTTGTATTCATGCGATGAAATGCCTTGTTAATTGAAGTGACTTTTTTCTTTTTTTGCGTAACATCAGTGAAGCAACCCGGCTGAAAGCAATATCAAATTCCCCTTATCCTATCAATTTCAAGTCATTTCGTCTATAAATCAGCCATTCAATTACTTTGTACCCACATTCCGCACCTACAATTTCAAAATTAGGTATTTTATAATACCCTCATACCGACCTTCATAAATCACGACAATTAAAAGGAATTCTCATCGCCATTCATATCGAAACGGATTCAATGCAAGCGCCAGCCCTCTACAAAAGTCAGAATTTGGGACACCTTGGTTTGGTGTCG
>DAOVWV010000221.1 GCA_030636485.1 Methyloprofundus sp. | reverse complement strand
TTGACCATTCTGTAGTTATTGGCCACTTTTGCCTGTTCGCCTGTTTTAGGGTTTTTCATTTCCACCGTGCGTAATTCGATTTTTGGCGCGGCCACTTTTTTAACTTTGGACTTGGCTGGTTTTACAGATTCCACCTTTATCGTAACGGGCTTAACTTTCGTTACAGCTTTCTTCGGCGTGAGCGTGGTTTTCTTTGATGCTTTGGCTTTTAAAGGAATCTGTAGCGATACTTTATCACCACTGGCCATAAGCACATTATTTATCTGTTCATCCTCTTCCGCACCACTATAGGTGACATATGCGACATAAATTATTATTAAAATTAAAAAAACCTCTAACATGACCGACCTCTCTTTCTTGCTACTCTCTTTTACTAAAATCTAAATTTGCTCTGTCAAAGCGACTGACTTTAAATAAGCCTTATAGTAAAGTTCTGACAAAGCGCTTTTTACTGATGCGGGGAGCAGGCTTTAGCTTACTCCCTCGGTTTATCAATTATTTAAGGCGCTGCATTAATTTATCAGCAAAGTGCCGACCCCTTTATCGGTAAACAACTCCAATAAAACGGCATGCTCCACACGCCCATCAATGATATGTACACCATTAACACCCGCTTGTATTGCATCTGTGCCACAGCGGGTTTTAGGGATCATGCCACCGGAGATGGTGCCATCTGCAATTAATGTGTCTATATCTTCAACCGTCAAACCAGTAAGTAACTTACCTTGCTGGTCTAAAATACCAGGAATATTCGTCAGTAAAATCAGCTTTTCGGCTTTTAAGACTTCAGCCACTTTTCCGGCCACTAAATCTGCGTTGATATTATAAGAATGTCCATCTTTACCCACCCCAATCGGAGCGATAACAGGGATAAAGTCACTCTGAGTAAGCATCTCAAGGATACTTGGATCTATATGACTGACTTCACCGACATGTCCAATATCAATAATCTCAGAAGCCTGGGTTTCTTTATTAAACTGCTTCATTTCTATTTTTCGTGCGCAGATAAAGTTACCGTCTTTACCGGTTAATCCGACCGCTTTACCACCCGCCATATTGATCAGATTGACGATATCTTTATTAACCTGCCCACCCAGCACCATCTCAACCACATCCATGGTTTCGCTGTTGGTCACCCGCATACCATTCACAAACTCGGTATCAATATCAAGGCGTTCGAGCAAGTCTCCTATTTGCGGTCCTCCTCCATGTACCACAATCGGGTTAATGCCCACTAATTTCATAAGCACGATATCCCGGGCAAAACAGGCTTTGAGGTTTGCGTCTATCATTGCGTTACCACCATATTTGATGATAACGGTTTTACCTTTAAATTTCTGAATATAAGGTAAGGACTCTATCAGAACGTGAGCAATGCCTTTCGCAGTTGTTTCTTTCATATACGCTTAAAATGGTAAAGTTAAGTCAGGTTTAATTTTCATAAGACGCTCACGGAACTGCTGCTGAATTCGTGCCAAAACCTCTTCCGTGTCACCCTCAAAGCGAACAACCAGGGAGGGTCTCGTATTGGATGCACGAACAAGCCCAAAGCCATCACTAAAATCTACCCGAAGACCGTCAATATCTGTTATTTTACCATCAGGAAAGCCAGGCTGGTTTAATAAAGTCTGCATAATCGTGGTAATGTCCTCAGTATTGAGGTTTATATTTATTTCTGGCGTACATGGGCTATCAGGAAAGTCTGCAAAAACCTCGGCACTGTTGCGCGTGTCTTCTGACAGTATCTCGACTAGCCGTGCAGCTGAATACAAGCCATCATCAAAGCCAAACCAGCGGTCATTAAAATACAAATGACCACTCATTTCTCCCGCAAAAACAGCATCAGTCTGTTTAAGCATGGTTTTCATAAACGTATGCCCAGTCTTCCAGATAATAGGGTGGCCGCCATATTTTCTTATTTCACCTGCCAGGTGACGACTACATTTAACATCATAAATAATTTCGCTTTCCGGTTTTTTGGCGAGAATATCTTTGCTAAACAACATCATCTGCCGATCTGGCCAGATTATTTTCCCGTTTGAATCAATAACGCCCATCCTATCACCATCACCATCAAAAGCGATACCTAAATCAGCCTGATGTTCCTGTACAGCAGCCTGTAGCTCAACCAGGTTTTCAGCTTTACCTGGATCTGGATGATGGTTAGGGAATTTGCCATCTATATCACAAAATAATTCAATAACTTCGCAACCCAGAGTCTTTAATATGATGGGGCCTAGCTCCCCTGCGACACCATTTCCAGCATCAACGACAACCTTCATCGGGCGGGCAATACGAATATCATCCGTAATCACACCGATGTATTCATTACTAAACATACTATTTTCAGTTAATGTACCCGACTTACTCTCATGAAAAGCTTCTCTATCAATACGTGTTTTTATCGCCTGTATTCTTTCTTCTGCCAATGTTTCACCCGCCAGGACTACTTTAACGCCATTATACTCAGCCGGATTATGGCTTCCTGTCAGCATAACACCGGAATGATCATCATGGTGATGTGCAACGAAATATAAAACAGGGGTGGGCACGGTACCAATATCAAGTAGATCTATACCGGTAGAAAGAATTCCCTCAGCCAGTACTTTGCTTAAAGCAGGGCTGGAAGTACGTCCATCTTTTGCAATAACAATCGTAGTAATACCTTTGTCCACCGCTTCGCTACCAATGGCACGCCCTATATCATAGACAATCTCATTAGTCAGAGCTTGCCCGGCAATGCCACGTATATCATAAGCGCGAAAAACATTGCTCGTTGCCGGGCTGTGTGGAGTCCCCTCTTCTACGCTAATACCACGCGCCCCCATTTCAGGCAATGAAATAGCGGAGCCAATATTGCTTAAAGGTTTAGGGGCCTGGCCTTGTTCTTGGTTTATCTCAGGCTCTGATGTTGTAGCAAACTCGGAACGAAGAAAAACAGAGCTCCCTGATTCCTCAAAAAAACTATCTAAATCAGCATCTGTATTGAAGGAACTACCCGAGTCGATGCCCTTACCTTCTAAAGTACGTTTATACTGGGCAATATTAGAAACAAAGTTATTCATCTCTTTCATCATGACAGGATAATTTCCCTGTATGTTACCTGCCATAATATCTTTTGTTGCCTTTAATACAGATCTTTGATCCTCAATTAATAAGAGCTCTAATTTCCTGTAACAGATATAGCAAGTGAAGCCAGCCATAAATGCCGGGACAAGAATGATACTCAGCAGCAGAGAAATAAGGCCTAAATCACTACTATCATCACTCCAGTAAGAAAGAGTCCAGGCGGTATTGCTTACCTTTAAGGAGGCAGGCTGCTCTTGCTCCTTTAGCGCACTGTTGCCATGAGAAAATAAAACAAACTCAGCCTGTTTTAGTTCCAGATAAAGATCCTCATTAGTGAGCATATTAAAACCGTGCTGAAGCTCCTTAAAGCTAACACTGGCAAGAATAACAGCAACCACTTTCCCCTCTTGCAGTATCCCGTGAGTCAGGGCAAGATGACGGTTTTTGCCCTTTTCACCCTGGATGAGAGGGAGCTGTGGCTTGCGGAAGGTACTCTGCACCAAATCTAGATCAGCATAGCCCAAGTGAGGGACAAGCGTACTATCAGGCGCGGTATCTGAAGGCAATAGCAGCCTGACTGCCATAGCGCCAGGAAAATAGCCCCCCATGCGCTGAACGGTCATTTTGGCAGAGGCAAAATCAGAGCGCTGTAATGCAGCCATAAGCTCTGGTGATTTGGCAACATTTTGTAAAGTATCTGTTAATACGGAGACCCGCGTACTGATACTTTGGGAAGCACCTTTTACCTGCCCATAGAAAGCGTTGTTTTCAGCTTTATTTACAGCGACCTGTGATAAGTAGTAAACTCCGCTACCTGCTATTGCTGTCATAAGAAAGGCAACTGCCGCAATAACGATAAAAATACGTCCCATATTAATACCTTATATGTAAATTAGTGGCGGCCTGTATGACCAAAGCCACCTTCACCACGTTCAGTTTCAGTAAATTCTGATACCAGCTCAAATTCTGCCTGTACCACAGGTATAAAAACCATTTGTGCAATACGCTCAGCAATATTAATGGTAAAAGCATCATGACCACGATTCCAGCAGGATACAAAAACCTGTCCCTGATAATCGGAATCAATTAACCCGACTAAGTTGCCGAGTACAATGCCATGCTTATGCCCTAA
>DAOVWV010000196.1 GCA_030636485.1 Methyloprofundus sp. | reverse complement strand
TATTAAACTGGAAACCGGTAAATGAAATTTTTTATCCGGCAGTGACTCAAGGTCAAACACCTTGGTTTGATGGCAGGTACGACATTGCTTAAATAAGAGCTTGGTCACTGCTTTGCCTGCTGTTTAGACAATGGGAGGGCGTGATTTTTGAGGTGCTATCTGGGCCTGCCAGAGGGCAGAATAGTGAGGAGGAGCGAAGCTTTGTGTCGGGGTTAATGCAGTGTAGTTGAGTATGGTGACGATAGCCTGGCCTATATGACCACCATGGTCATAACTGCATATACCACTATGATGCCCCTGCTCTACTTCAGTGAATAAGGCGGTTGAGGGTATGGACATTAGCGTATGTGTATGCTGATCATCAAACATAGACCACTCATGTACATCGGTCACCAACCAGGTGGATACCCAGAGGGTCAAAAAAGCTAAAAAGAAGATACACAAACGATTCATGGCTTAATGATGACAAATCCTATATTTTACAGGTCTAGTCCTAATTTTTTTAATCGGTAACGCAAGGATCTAAAGCTCATACCCAGCTGTTTGGCCGTTGCTGTCCGGTTCCATTTATTTTTCTCTAGTGCGTCACTTATGGCCTGTTTTTCTATCTCTTCTAAGTAGTCTTCCAGTGAGCTCATCATTGGAACAAAGGGGTCTGATTCAATAGGCTGGGAAGTTCCGAGCATTTCGGGTATAAGGTTTAAGTCTTCTTCTGTAATTATTTTACCATCATATAAGGCAGCCGCTCTTTCCAGAATATTTTCCAGTTCTCTGACATTGCCTGGAAAGCTATAGTGCTGTAAGGCTTTAATGGCATTAGCGGATAGCTTAAGATCAGAAAGTTGGTTGTTTTTTGCAATTTGGCTTAAAAAATGTGCGCATAGTTGAGGGATGTCTTGGCTGCGATTATTGAGTGCTGGAACAGCTAGGTCAATGACATTAATGCGGTAAAACAAATCCTGCCTAAACTTGCCTTCCTGGACTAATTGCGCTAAATTTTGATGTGTGGCACTGAGTATGCGTACATCAATCATTTCTTCATGCTGACCACCCACGGGGCGTACTTTCTTTTCCTGTATGGCACGCAGTAGTTTGACTTGTAAAACTAAGGGCAAATCAGCGACCTCATCTAAAAATAAAGTGCCTCCTTTTGCTGCCTGAAACAAGCCTAACTTATCCGTTGTTGCGCCTGTAAAACTGCCTTTTTTATGACCAAAAAATTCACTTTCCATCAGCTCTTGAGGGATTGCCCCGCAGTTTACCGCAATAAATGGCGCATCGGAGCGTGAGCTTTGTTTATGAATGACTCTAGCAACCAGCTCCTTGCCTGTACCCGATTCTCCTGTTATATAAACCGGAGCCTGGCTACGTGATATTTTGCTTATTTTGGAACGTAGCTCACACATAATTTTTGATTCACCTAATAAAATATGCCTGGAGCGTCTTTCCCATGTGGTGGTAAAACTTACTTTTAATGCATTGGTGACTAGTTGGCGTAATTCTTTAAGGTCTACAGGTTTATTTAAAAAATCAAATGCACCCAGTTTCATTGCTTTAACGGCTAAATCCATACTGCCATGTGCGGTGATGACAATAACCGGTAGCTTGGGCTGTGTTACTTGTATAGTCTGCAATAATTCGAGGCCATTACCGTCAGGTAGGCGCATATCGGTTAAACAAATATGAAACTCGTGCTTTTCTAATAATGCTTGTGCGTTGGATATATTTTTAGCTGTGATAGCCTCTATATCCAGCCGGTTGAGGGTGATTTCCAGCAACTCAAGGATATCTGCTTCATCATCAACGATTAAGGCTTGTGCTTTATTCATAATTAACCTGCCTCAGCTCTGAGGAAGCTAAACAAAGTCGAAAATAACAACCTTGTTCATCTTCTAAAGTATGATAACTTAGTTTTGCCTGGTTTAATTCAGCTAACTCACGTGAGATATATAAACCCAATCCGGTACCTGAGTTCGATGTCGTAAAAAACGGCTCAAATAAATGATTTATGGAGGCTTCCGATACACCATTTCCATAGTCAACCACATCAATACAGGGGTGGTCAAAACAGTTTCTTACTTGAATTAGAATTTTTTTATCTTTTACGGAACCATATTTTATAGCGTTTTCACAAAGATTATTTAAAATCTGTGTTAGATGCCCGGTATCAAATAGTGCGGTTCTTAGACCTAGCTCAATAGATAAATGAATTTTACCCTGATAACTGATACTTTCAGATTCAAAAGTACGTAAATATACAAAAAGCCACTCTTCCAGGTTAATGCACTCTCGTTTAGAGTCTGTTCTACGTGATAACTGTAGTATTTCTTCAACAATTAAATTCATTCTTGTCGTATGAGTTTGGATAATATCAGTTAAGCGCGTGTCTTCAGCGGTCAAAGCGGGGCTTTCAGCCAATAGCTGTCCTGCATGACTGATTGCACCGAGAGGGTTACGAATTTCATGGGCTATATTGGCTGTTAACTGGCCTAAAGACATTAGCTTACTTTGCTGTACCCGCTGATTATATAAAGCCACATCTTCCAGGGTTATCATAAAGAACAAGGCAAGTTGGGTCGGTAAGGAAGTAAAATGTACCTGTAGGTCTTCCTGATCCAGTGTGGAGATCATTACATAATTCTCATTTGGGTTTTTTAGCCAGGCATTAAATGCATCGGTGAGCGCAATTGAAAGATCCGGCAAACTATCTGGCAAATGACTAATGCCTAATAAGCGCGGGCTAGCCTCATTATGGCTAGTAATCGCCTGGTATTGGTCGATAATAATGATACCTGCCTGCATATTTTGGATAATATACTGATTTAATTCCTCCAAAGAGATAATTGTTTTTTGTTGCTGTGAAGCAATAAGCTCGGTTTGCTCGGTACGTTTTGCCAGCAGATAGGATAATATTGCAAGCATAAAAAAACCGATACCCAACATACCGGCATGAGGATAGTCGCTGCTTTTAAATTCATCGGCAGGGTAGAGGGAGGCATGCTCTGCAAAAACAAATAAACTTGCGATAGCTGCAAACAGCACTGCACAGCGTCCACCGACCAATAAACCGCCTGCTGCCGTAGAGACTAGCATAAGAGCGCCAACACCACTGCTAACCCCGCCAGATGCATGCATAAGAAGGGTCACCAAGGCGATGTCAGTAAAAATGGATAGCTGTGCCTGCACGGCATAGCTTAGCTTGCGCCATATAATACATAGCCACCCCAGTAAAGCGACAAGGGAATACGCAGCGCTGGTATAAATGAATAATGACTGCAGTGCCGGGTCAATGATGGATGCAGCAAGTGGTGAAAAATAGACTACCCAAAGGGTACACGATAAAAATAGGCGATAGGCATAAAACCCTTTTAATAGATACCAGGCTTGCTGTGCAGGTATTCTATAGCCTTTGGAAAATGGGCAGGGTGAAAGCATATCATGATTTTCGAGCATAGTGATTATTGAAAAGGGCGGTATTTTATAGAATGTCTGCCAGCTGTTATTATAGGTGTATGGATATTTATATTATATATGTTATCAAGACTCTATTATTACCTACTGCCAGCTTACTTATCATAAGTATAGCAGGACTTATTTTATTACCACGAAAACCGACTTTAGCCATGACCCTTATGAGTTTTTCACTGGCTACATTATTGTTGCTCAGTATGCCTGTTATAGCGAAATACCTGGCAGCAACACAAGAAATCTATCCGCCATTAAAGCATTCTGTATTAGATGAATTTGCACCTCAGGCGATTGTTGTTTTAGGTGGGGGGTTACGAGCACCGGCACCGGAATATGCAGCGCAGGTTACTTTAAAAAACCGTACTTTTCTGCGTGTTCGTTATGCAGCACTGCTGGCAAAACAAACCAGACTCCCTCTATTGGTTAGTGGGGGGAAGGTATTTAAAGCAGAAAACCCATCAGAAGCGGAGCTGATGACTGACGTACTGAATAATGAATTTGGTCAAGAAGTACGTTGGCAAGAGGGGAATAGCCGCAATACCGCTGAAAATGCATTTTATACAAATAAGATTTTAAGCAAGGAAGGTGTACAACGCATTATTCTGGTAACACATGCCTTGCATATGCGTAGAGCTGTAGAACAGTTTCAGTTGCAAGGTTTGCATGTGATGCCCGCCCCAACCATATTTTGGTCACGTTCAGATGAGCTTAACCTGTTCAGTTTCCTGCCTTCAGCCTGTGCTTTGCAGCGTAGCTCTTTAGTGATGCATGAAATCATGGGGCGGGTCTGGTACAAGCTACGCTATTTATAAAAGTGGGTATTGTTTAGGAGTGGGCACGGAAACAGAGAACGCAGAGTTTTCATAGTGAGAAATCTCTGTGCCCTCTGTGGTAAAGATGTTAGATTATTTATCACCCTTACTTACCTAGCAATAGGCGCGCCTATTGCTCTTCTCTTACTGCTTTCTATCATCTGCAGTCATTAAACGTGCGGCTAAGTCGTGATCAGAATAAGTTTCTAAAGCATGCCCCACCTTCTGGCAAGAGCCACCACTGCGAGCATAGTGAGT
>DAOVWV010000078.1 GCA_030636485.1 Methyloprofundus sp. | reverse complement strand
TATAACCCCACATCGCATCCAATGTGTTGCTTAAGCGATACACGATGGCACCGGCAGGGCCTGCCAGTATAAACCAGAAAATGGGGGCAAAAACCGCATCAGCACCATTTTCCAAAGCACTTTCTATGGTCGCTTTACGTATAGACTGCCGATCCATTGCTCCGGTTTCACGACTGACGATCATCGCAATAGCTTGCCGTGCCTCATCTAAACTAGCGGATTGTAATGCCTGGTATATTGCCAGGGTATGCTGTAATAAGCTTTTAGGCGCAATACACAGGTAAAGGATTAAAGGGCTTAATAGCTCATTAAGCAATGCTATGCGACTCAGCATAAACACGGCCACGGAAATCGGCAAAATAGCGCATATCAAAGCGAGAAAACCATTGATCTTTTGGTTTATATTCGCTGCATCTCTCGGTAGAATAAGCCGCTCTTCGATCATGCTTGCCCAGCTGCCAAAAAATACCAGTGGGTGCCATTTTTTAGGTTCACCGAATAGGGCATCAAGTAAAAAAGCAAAGAATAGCGTAAGTGTGACAGTCATGGGCGGCTGGTTTAAAGTGTAAAGGCAGGCAATAATGCCACTCAAGGAATATAAATGCAAGCAAGAACATTAATGGTGCAGGGGACAACCTCGGATGCCGGTAAAAGCGCATTGGTCACCGGCTTATGCCGTTACTATAAACGGCGCGGAGAGTTAGTGGCTCCTTTTAAACCACAAAATATGGCACTCAATAGTGCGGTAACCCTTGATGGTGGTGAGATTGGTCGCGCACAGGCGGTACAGGCCAAAGCATGTGGCTTAGAGCCGCATACTGATATGAACCCGATATTGCTCAAACCCAACTCAGACAAAACCGCACAAGTGATTATGCAGGGCAAGGTGCATAAAAATTTAGGTGCAAAATCCTATCATGCCTATAAAACACAGGCTATGCCTGTGGTGCTGGATTCATTTCAACGCTTACAGCGGCAATATCAGCGTATTATTGTTGAAGGTGCGGGCAGTCCGGCTGAAATCAATTTAAGGCAAGGGGATGTTGCCAATATGGGCTTTGCGGAGGCGGTGAATTGTCCGGTTATTCTGGTGGCGGATATTGATAGAGGGGGCGTTTTTGCACACCTAGTGGGTACGTTGGAGTTACTCAGTCAAACAGAACAGCAACGTATCTTAGGTTTTGTCATTAATCGTTTTCGCGGGGATATTGATATTTTGCAGCCTGGCATAGACTGGCTGGAACAAAGTACGGGGAAGCCAGTCTTCGGCGTGTTGCCCTATTTGCATGACCTCTATTTAGAGTCTGAAGATAGCGTAGCTGTGCAGCAATCCACGCATCAGGCGGACACCTTTAATATTGTGGTTCCCCGCTTACCCCGCATGAGTAATCATACCGATTTTGATGTATTACGCTTGAATTCAGGCGTGAATATACAGTTTTGCCGTCAACCCGAACAGTCCAGTCCCGCAGATTTAATTATTTTACCTGGGAGCAAGTCTGTCCGTGATGACCTGGCATGGCTTAAAGAGAATGGCTGGGAGTCGGCGATATTGAAACACTTGCGTTATGGTGGCAAGCTCATTGGCTTATGTGGCGGCTACCAAATGCTGGGAACCGAGATTCATGATCCTCTCGGGATTGAAGGGCAGCCAGGCTCTAGTCAGGGATTAAAGCTACTCAATATGCAGACGACTTTAGGTGCAGAAAAACAATTAAAGCAGGTATCTGGGACTTTATTGATGCAAGATGCTGTCGTGCAGGGCTATGAAATACATGCCGGACTATCAACAGGCGAGGCTTTGCTGAATCCGCTCATTATAATGGATAACGGAGAGCACGAAGGTGCCATTGCAGATGACCAGCAGGTTTTAGGTAGCTATGTACATGGCCTCTTTGACAGCCCTGATGCATGTACATCACTATTGCACTGGGCGGGGGCAAAGAAAATTCAGGCCGTCGATTTTAATGTGCTATGCGAAGAGGGGATTGATTTAATGGCAGATACGCTAGAACAATATCTGGACATACCAATGCTAGAACAGGCCTGTGATGCTTTTTCCTAAGCAAAAAAAAGGCTCCTTATTAAGGAGCCTTTTTATAGAATGCAATGTTTATTACTGAGCAACTACATTGACTGCTGACAATCCTTTGTCACCGTTTTCTACATCATAAGTCACTGTTTGGTTAGGTTCTAATGTCTTAAACCCATCTCCCTGTATTACTGAGTGGTGTACGAATACATCGTCACCACCATCAGACTGCTCAATAAAACCAAAACCTTTAGTGTTGTTAAACCACTTTACTGTACCCGTTGCCATTGTAAAACTCCTTAAAAAATATAAATTATATGGCGCTAACAGAATAACAATTGATAACCAGGAATCAAAACCTATATGTTCAAACACTGTTTTCTGATTTCTGTATTCTACCGCTATTTAGAACAGGATGCTATTTATACTGCTTAATTTGCCGTTACCGCAGTACCATAAACCTGTGTACAGGTATTGCTCCATAAAATCCAGTATTGACTGTAAGTATCAGAAGTGACTTGAATCAATGCTGTCGTATCAGGAATATCGCTCAGAGCATCGTCTAAAGCCGAGTGTGTTTCATTGCCACCTGAGATCGGGATAATCCCTAAAAGATCGTATTGACAGTCTCCCCCCTTAGCAGCACCTAAGATACGGTAACTCCCTGGTTCTAGTGGGATAGTTGAGGCGGCTATGCCGCCAGAAGTATGCTGGCAAGCGATTAAGGTCGAACTAAGAGCGAGTGTTATTAAGGTTTTACGTAACATATGATAAATCCTGAGTAGGTGAAATTATTCAAAGAATAGCATAAAAAAGCCCGGAAGAACCGGGCTTTTAACTAACGATATAAAAACAGATGATTAATCACCGCTCAATACACCTAATAACTGCAACAAGCTTAGGAACAAGTTGTAGATAGAAATATATAAAGAAACAGTCGCTAGAATGTAGTTTGTTTCACCACCATGAATGATTTCACTGGTCTGGTATAAAATCATACCTGACATTAATAAAATAAACATGCCAGAAACAGCTAATGATAAAGCAGGAATAGAAAAAACCATGGCACCAATACCCGCTAAAAATGCGACTAGAATACCCACCATTAAAAAACCGCCTAAAAAGCTGAAGTCTTTACGTGTTGTTAAAGCATATCCTGAGAGTGCAATAAAGATAACCCCCGTGCCGCCTAAAGCCGTCATAACCAATTGATGACCATTCGCGTAGGCATTAAGGTACATATTAATGATAGGCCCTAGTGTTAAGCCCATAAAACCTGTTAATGCAAAAACAAACACCAGACCCAAGGCGCTATTACTAAATTTAGTCGTGGCAAAAAGCAGACCAAAATAACCCACCATAGTGACGATCATACCTAAAGGTGGCATATTGAGCATCATTGCCAAACCAGCTGTGAAGGCACTGAAAAGCAAAGTCATGGAAAGTAGCATGTAGGTGTTTCTTAAAACTTTATTGGTCGCTAGTGTACTTGCACTAGCGGGTGCTGCAGCAACATTTAATCTCATGGTGATATAAACCTGTGTTATGAAATGAACAATATTGCTAATCTTACAAGAGTTTCAACATTATGCATACCCATTTAAAAAAATCACACTCCCTTACAAAATCACAGCAGCGTAGAGACATCGCTGCATTCGCTGCCCAAACAGGAAAGTATATTTTCTGTAACATTGTTAGCGCAGGTATTTTTTTGCGTTATGATGTACCATTATTAATGATACTTGAGCACAAAGATAATACATGACAGTTGAATCACAGCAAACACCCTATTCATTGATGGGCGGTGAGAAACATATTTTAAGCCTGGTAGAGCGTTTTTACTTTTATATGGATACCTTGCCAGAAGCAAAAGAGCTGAGAGCGATTCATGCTCCCGACTTATCTTCAACTAAAGCAAAGTTATTCAAATTTTTATCTGGCTGGTTAGGCGGTCCGGATTTATTTCAGCAAGAATATGGTCACCCACGATTAAGACAGCGACATTTTCCTTTTAAAGTTGATCAGCAAGCCAGAGATCAATGGATGTTGTGCATGAATAAAGCACTGTATGAAGTCGCGATGCCAGATCAGTTAAGAAAGAATATCGCCAAGGCATTGGATGATTTAGCAACGCATATGATCAATAGCGAATAATAAACACTGACAATGTTGGCTTTTTCTTCAGCCTCCCTATGAATCCCTGCGTAAGAAACGTGAGCAGCGTATAATTATAATATTTTCTTATATAGATGGTTATTCTTATGAAATTACTAATACGCAACCTTACGCGCAATACGACAGAAGCTGAGCTTAGGGCGTTGTTCGAGCCTTTTGGTAAGGTGCAGTCCTGCGCCTTGGTGCTGGATAAAGATACCGGAATATCCAAAGGCTTTGGCTTTGTAGAAATGCCTAAGATCGGAGAGGCTAAGATCGCAATGAAAAACCTTAATGGCAAAGAAGTGGGCAGTAGTAAAATCCGTGTTAAAAAAGCGGAACAAAAAGTAACTGATAATGCAGCGGACTCAAATGAGTAAACACGCTAGTCAGGATCCACTGCATGGCGTAACACTGAAGACCATTGTCACTCAGTTAGTTGAGGAGTATGGCTGGGAGGAGCTGGGAAGGCGTATTAACATTAAATGTTTCACCAATGACCCGAGTATATCATCTAGCCTAAAATTCCTACGCAAAACGCCCTGGGCGAGACAAAAAGTTGAGAGCTTATATGTGGGGACATTGACCGAATAATTGCAACAACCGGCCTGATGCCTAACCTATTGCCTGCATATTGCTTAATCCTGAAAATATCAGTTAGACGCTATTTATCCCCGCTCCCGCACCCCCGGAGTTAACAGCTATAGGCTAAGGAGCGAGCATTCATCGCAGAGGCTATAAGCTATAACCGCGACTTCCAGAGATGAGCGACAAAGCTCTGCTGGCGTTAATTAATGACAAGGAAACGCAACACTATGGCGCGTATCATGCGCCGCATTATGCGTCATATCCATCGGTGCAAAACCCACACCAAATAAAATAACGATGCCTAATGCAGCAGTCGCTAATAACTGTAGGTTTTTAGTAGATGTGACAGATACACTGTTTAGAGTATCAATATTATGAGAGTTCATGGCTAAGCCTTTGTTAATTGAAACTGGGTTGTAATGATGGTGCATCATCAATAAATTTATGGCATAAAAAGCCCGTTACACTGCCGATTATAATCCATAATAAAGCATTTGCAATATAGCTATGCAGGATAAATTGTTGCCATAACTCCATCAGCTTTGCAACAGCAGCAGGGTCAGGATGGCTAAAGCCATGTATTTCAGCGACTGGAGCTGCAATCAAATGCGGCAGAATGACGAATATCAGTCCCGCACCTTTATAGTACAGCGGGCTAAAAGCAAAAACAGCCAGCCCCATTGCCGTTAACACAACACACAATAGCCACCAATCTTGGCGTGAATTTAAATCAGCCGCTTCCATTCCCGGAATTTCCGGCGGCAGACCCAGGCTGGGAGCAACAAAAAAAGAGAGATAAGCCGCCATCCCCCAGGCAATACCTTTGAGAGCCGAGCTGTTACCACGAAAAACCATGGCACTTGCAAGTAGTAACGCATAAGCCAGGCTCATTAAAAAATTGGCCAATAGGGTGTAAAGGCTACGTTCAATACCATCTCCCGGTGCCCAGGGCTCAACTTGTGCCATACCTTGAATATCAACGGGGTCAGCCACTTCATAAAATTCGGCCGCAAAAATAATGGGATTAATAAAGTTAAATTGATACAGGCTAAAACCCAGACTAGCAACAAGTGAAGTAAGGCAGGCAACGAGGAAAACTTGACGAAAATGCATGGCGGTATGAAAGTGGTGGTATGTTTATAAAGTGGTTAATCATCAAAGCCTAGTAAGCCCCAAAGAAAAGGAACGACAACAACATTGCTTGGGTCCGCTTCGGGAACCTGAGGGCCTTCCGGGTAATTGTAAGTATAAATTCTGCTACTTTGACCCTCCAGCTCCTGTAAGCCTAATATATTATAGGCTTCAATCTGAATCTCCAGCGCATAGGGAACTGCCGGGGTATTAGCGTAGTTTTGTATTATATAGTTAGCACGATTGGCTGCGGCGACATAGGCCTCTCTGTCCATATAGAAACGCGTGACATGTAGCTCATGGCGCGCCATGGCATTCCTTAAAAAGACCATTCTCTGTTTAGAATCAGCTATATACTGGCTATTAGGGAATCGACGTACTAATTCTTTAAAACTTAGATACGCTGTTTCTGTAAACAAGGTATCACGCTGGGTTGAATCTGAAGGAACATAACGGTCTAAGAATCCCAGGTCGCGATTAAAATTGATCAGAGCTTTTAAATAATAGGCGTAATCAACGTTTTGATGCCGCGGATTGGTTTTTATAAAACGGTCTGCCGAGGCCAGAGCGGCTTCTGAGTCACCATTTTTATAATAGGCATAGGTCAGATCTAACTGTGTTTGTGCAGAGTGAGAGCCAAAGGGGTAACGTGAATCTAATTGCTCCAGTAGTTCAATCGCTTTTTTATACTTTTCATTTGCAAGCTCTTCTTTACTGGCACTAATAAATTGCTCTACTGTCCATCCTGCATATTCCTCTTTTTTTTCACTAGAAAAAGAGTTACACGCTTGTAGAAAAAAAGAAAGGCAAAGAATAAATGCTATTTTATATAAAAATGATGGCATAAATGCAACAACACGTTGTAAGATTATAAGATGATGCTTTATTGTAAAAGAATTTGTTGTAGATAAATACATCTTTAGTGAATAAAGATGTTACACGATAAAAAATATTTATTAAAGCAACACAATAACCCTACGTAACGATCAACAAACAGTGCCGGTGGAGCAAGTTTAAGTCTGCACAAGCTACCCACCTCATATAGCTTGTCTCCTCTAGTCTTGGAATTGCTCCGTACCAAATGGATTTTTTATACTACGCTTTTGATCTGACCAAAGCGAATCATGCCACTCCAGTGTACCGTCATTATAACTAAAGCGTAACAAACCATCTATATTGATTCCCATACAGCCCCTATCCATTTCAATGCCTGTTTCGTTATCACGCCAATGAACTGAACAAGCACCATCGTCAGCATCAACATCTAAATAAGCCTGGTAGCGACCATTACGACTAATCGCCGGAAAATAATTAGCGTTATAACTGCTGATAAGTTCTTTTTCCTGCGTTAAATGGTCGTACACTTGAATATAGCTGTTTGCTTCTTC
>DAOVWV010000094.1 GCA_030636485.1 Methyloprofundus sp. | reverse complement strand
CCTGGGTACGGTTGCCACCTGCTCGTTCCAGGGCGGCGAAAATACGGGAGCGTTTATCGCCTGCGAATGTTTCGCTTTTGCTAATTGCCGATTTCAATAACTCTGGCGGAAGGCCTTCAGTAACGACGTTTCCAGTATTTCCAATAGCAGGTGCTTCCAGAGCTGCCGGTTTCAGTAATTCCGGCGGTAAATCTTCCGCTACCAGTTGATCCGTCCGGCTGTGGATCACAGCATAATCAAGGGCCGCCTTGAGTTCACGTACGTTGCCGGGCCAGTTATAGCTTTGCAACAGACGCATGGTATCGGTATTGACTTGCTTAACCGGCATGCCGGCCATATGACAACTTTCGTTAAGAAATTCCTCAGCCAGCATCGGGATATCTCCTTTGCGTTCACGCAAAGCGGGCACATAAATACGCGCAACACGTAAGCGATAAAGCAAATCCTCCCGGAATCGGCCTTCTTTGACTTCACTAGACAGATCCCTATGTGAGGCCGTAATAACGCGCACATCTACCTTGCGTACTCGGGACTCACCAACCCGTATAATTTCCTTTTCCTGCAACACTCTCAGTAATGCTGCCTGCATCGCAAAGGGGATGTCACCGATCTCGTCCAGAAACAGGGTGCCACCATCAGCTGATTCAAAAAAGCCCGCCTGATCAGCTACTGCGCCGGTAAAAGCACCACGGCGGTGACCGAATAACTGGCTGGATAACAAGGATTCACTTAGTCCGGCACTGTTGACTGCGATAAAAGGCCCGTCCTTACGTGGGCTGGTAGCATGAATACTGTTCGCGACCAGCTCTTTACCCACCCCGGTTTCGCCTTCAATCAATACGCTCCAGTCGCCTCTCGCCACCTGTTCAATCAGACTGTACATTTGACGCATGAGTTTACTACTGCCGATCATCTGACCAAAGCTGCTGTATTCAAGTTGCTTTCTTAAGCGCTGTAACTCTGATTGATCATAGAGATAAAGCAAATGGTAGCCTGGTCTATCCGGAACTTCTCTGACCTCGCACTCAGTCCAGTATTGTTTTCCTTCCAGCTGCCAATGTAGGTGCATGCGTGGCAGCGCACCCTTATGCTGTTGCAAGTGTCGCTGTATGTCTTGCAAAAATTCATTATTAAACGGTAATGCCTGTTGCCAGGATTGCCCCACGGCATTATCGGGATCCAGCCCTCCCAGCGAACCACAGGATGCGCTCATGAAGATAATAATGCCTTCGGCATCGATCATTATTGTCCCGACCTGTAATTGGTCCAAAATTGACAGCAGTGACTGGTGCTGACTCTGCAAACGGTTCAGTACTTCCTGCTTTTCCAGCAAAAGCCGGGCATTTGCAAGCCTGACCGTGACACGGGCCATTAATTCCTCTATAAGCAGTGGTTTATTGATAAAATCATCGGCTCCCGCCTTAAACGCTTTAACACGATTTTCTAGGTTATTATGGGCGGTTATAAAAATGATCGATAGTTCACGACCCTTGGCATCATTCTTAATAGCTTTGCATAATTCATAACCGTTCAATTTCGGCATTTCCACATCAATCAGCAATAGCTCTAGGTCATTATTTCTTATTATCTCAAGTACGTTTTCAGGGGTGGTCGTTGTGGTTACCCGAAAGCCCTGATGAGTCAGCATTTTCGAAGTAATAGTCAGAAAATCCTGGTCATCATCGACGACCAGTAAATGGCCTTTTGATGATACAGTACTCACTGGTCTGGATTCGAAATGAGCCATATAAGCTATATCAATACTGGCTTTGAGTTTGTCCAGCTGTTCATGCATTAATTCCCGTGAATAGTATTGCTTTTTTAGTGCCTCAACTAAGGCTTGTTCCAGTTCAAAAGCGCGGTCACCTATCTGGAAGAATCCATAAGTTGCTGCCGTACCCCGCAGACGGTGCACTAATTGCGTTAATTTTTCAATGAGTTGCTTATCAGTGGGGTGTTGCTGTAACTCTAAAAACAGCTGCTGTATTTCTGCGAGTTTTTCTGGTAGTGTCGCTTGATAATCATCTTTAAGTTCCTGTAATTCCTGTTCGATCGACTTGTTAGGCATTAGCTGGCATCAGTAAATAACAATTAGAAGACTTGGACTGCATTAGATTTGAACCTTATTCCATAGCTCGCGAAGCTGACCAGCCAGCGTTATCGGATTAAAAGGCTTGGCAATAACACCTAATGCACCGCAACGATGATAATCCTCGACATCGTTCTTCTGCACTTTAGCTGTCATAAATACCACTGGGATAGATCTGGTTTGTGTAGATTGTTGTAAAATAACTTGTATTTCCAAACCATCCATTTCCGGAAGCATGACATCCAGTAAAATCAGGTCTGGCATAAACTCAGATACGACGGCTAAAGCTTCTGCACCAGAATTACATGCCTTGATTTCAAATCCACCAACTTTTTCCAATGCTATCTGAGCGATACGCTTAATATCCGGGTCATCTTCCACATAGAGAATTTTTCTTAGACTATTTTTATTCATATTATTTATCGGAATGAATCAAGGATTGTATGGTTCCCACCAGCGTTTCACTTCGACTTTAGCAAAATTCCCTGTGCTTGAGTAATGATCTTTTTTCCATATCCTTGTTAGAAAAATGACGATCGGTATCGGAGGATTGGAATGACTCAGTCGAGATAGTGTCAGTCACTCTGGCTGAACAGGCAGATGCAGGTCAATATACGAATTCAGGTTGCTCAATTATCTTATGATCACACAAATGATTCTTACCTTTTTGAGCCATTTGTCAATGTCGGTGTTTTTCAGGATACGCTATTAAACAGAGTTGTTTACTTTGCTCATTTGCAAAGCAGCACAGATTATTATGCGATTGAAGTACCTTTTATGCAATGAATACTTACACAACTATTAATATTTCGCTTTCTAGTGACGTACTGGTTGCTTGCTATGATGAAGAATAAACAGGTAATTCCACATAAAAACGACTTCCTTTTTCCAAATTAGAATCGAAACCGATTTTGCCTCCCATTTTTTCCATCAGCTCCCTGGAGATACTTAAGCCAAGTCCGGTTCCTGATGTTTTTTGACTATTGGAACCTTCAGCTTGGGAAAATTTGTTGAATATTTTTTCCTTAAATGAATCAGGAATACCAGGACCTTCGTCAATAATTGAGACGCAGGCTATACCATCGTTAACCGTCGCTTCAATTTTTACTGGCCGGTCTTGAGGTGAAAACTTCGCTGCATTGGATAATAAATTGGTGAGTACCTGTATGTAACGATGCTGATCAACAGCCACACTGACTTGTGGTAAATTTTCGCTAATTTCGATAAAACTATTGTGTTGTTCGGCATAAGCCTGGTTGCTGACTACCGCTAGTTCAATCAAGGATGTTAGAGGGTGAATTTTTATATCAAATTTCATCGCCCCCGCTTCCAGCTTTTCCATATCTAGAATATCGTTGACTAGCAGTATCAACCTGTTCGAATTAGCATGGGCAATGTCTAATAATTCTTGTGCGAGAGGCTCTAATGTATTGAGTGTTTCATGCCTCAATAGCCCTAATGCACCATGGATTGAGGTTAGAGGTGTACGTAACTCATGACTGACAGTAGCAATAAACTCCTTTTTCATTTGCTCAATGCGTTTACGCTGACTGATGTCACGGAGGATACCTGTGAATAGCCGTTTTCCAAACTGATTTATCTCACTGACGCTTAAGTCGCAGGGAAAAATGCTCTTATCCTTTCGTCTCGCTTCAGCTTCAAAGCCGTTACCGATAATTTTCTTTTCTCCTGAGTTAAGGTAATTCTGTATATATTGGTTGTGCAGACTACGATGCGGTTCAGGCATGAGCAGCGTGATGTTTTGACCAATAAGTTCTTCTTCATGATAACCAAACATCGTTTGAACCGCCGAGTTGGCTCTGACAATCTTACCTTTTTCATCAATAGTGAAAAGTGCATCAATAGTGCTATTGAAAATTGCGTTAAGTAGCGACTCTTTCTCAATAACTTTGGCCTGTTGTTGTTTTAATTCAGTGATATCGCTGATAATAGCAATTGCATAATCTATATTACCGATATGATTCTTAAGAGGTATTGCATTAACATGTAAAGGTATAACCTTTTCACCCCGGCGAATTTCTATATCCGAACAACTTGCAGTCTCGCCTTGCAGGGCCTTTGTGATAGGCATTTGAGCACTGGGATAAAGTTGATCGCTTTTCTCTACATAGGCATGACAGTATTTAGGTAAGTCTTTGAGACAAAAATCACCAGACAATTTATCTCCGATGATATTTATTGCGGTTTGATTTAAATAATATGGATTTTCTTGCGCATCAATAACAAATATTCCTGCCGGTAAAGCCTCCAAAATGTCACTATATACCTTTTCGCGCTCCTTTAATTTCTCCTCGCGTAAAATGTATGCGTTACGTTTGCGAAAACTGGAAATAAGATTAGCACAAGTTTTCCCAAAAGGGCTCAGGTAATCTATCAAATGCTCATCATAGCCATCAGAACGATTAGCTATACCAACCATGCCTAGCAGTATATCATTATGATAAAAAGGTATTCCTACAAATGAGTTCAACTCAGGGTATCCCGCAGGGAGCTCATCCCAGCTAAGTTCTTCAGTCCACGCATTAACCATGACCGGTGCCCCAGTAGTTAATGCTTTGCCGTACAGTGAATTTAACTTGTAGAGCTCCAGTACTTCAGAAGGATTCGCATGATCAGAATTCTGCATTACTCCATCTGAGGCACTATAATTTATTGCATGTATCTTTAGGTAAGGTTTTTCTTCAGTATATAAAACCTCCCCGATAAAACCATATTCGCTGCTGGTCAACTCTAGTAGGGTGTTCAACACTAAGTTAAACATCTTGCCAGAAGCGCCATGCTCTACCCAGTACGATTGGAGTTCAATAATTGCATCAAGTAACTCTTTATCTTTATTCATTTATATGGGATGGTTAAAGCTAAATTAAAAAGCATTGATTTTCTTATCTAAGTGGTAGTGTAATATTAATTGTTCATTTTCACAATTAATCGGTAAATAAAGCAATGACTCCTTTGGAGTCGTTAAGAGCCAGTCAATATTCATTAAAATCCCATGTTATCGTAGTATTAAATACTTGTGTGATGTGTATTAATTTGGCATAATGATGAGTTCTAAAATTTTTACAGACCATAGACTTATATGCAAATTACAATGCTTAAGGCAAAATTACACAGAGCAACGGTAACTCATGCTGAATTAGGCTATGAAGGCTCTTGTGCCGTAGACGGGAAAATATTGGATTACTCAGGGATAAGAGAGTACGAGCAAATTCAGATCTATAATGTCAATAATGGTGAGCGTTTTACCACTTATGCGATTCGTGCAGAAGAGGGTTCAGGTATTTTTTCTATTAACGGTGCAGCGGCACGCTTAGCCTGCCCGGGTGATTATATTATTGTTTGCGCGTATGCAGCGTTGGACGAAGCTGAACTAAAAGATTACCAGCCCACTCTCGTTTATTTCAATGATAACAATGAAATGGTGAGAACCAGTCATTCCATTCCGGTACAAGCGGCTTAATCGTTTATGGAGTGGAGAGTAGGCTAAAACCTACTTTCCGACAATGTTCTTCGCTTGCAATGCAGATGGCGTAAGTTGCTGACTTGACTGGAGCGCCTTGTTGCGTCGTGCATCAGTCGATTTATTAATGGCAAGGGCAGCGGTGGTGCAATAAACGATAATTAAAAGACCAAAGACGAGTTTGTCGGTATTCATGGTTTATTGAATTTGTTCCAGTTTTTCTGTGTTTATTGAAGCACCTTGATGTGTCGTGAACAAGTATCCAAGGCGTTTGAATTCAGCAATGGTTCTACTTGCAGTTTCGGTGGAGATTGCCACAATAGCACCAATATCTTCCCGTCCGGGAAGGTAAAAGTATTGACCTGATTGGTAATGGGACAAATAGAGCAACAGATTTGCCACCCGTTTTTTTGCATGACCTACCGTCAATTCCGCTAGCCAAATATCAGCATCACTTTGCACTTTTTGCCAGCGGGCAGTGAGTTGTTTATATAAATTCGGTGTATTGAAATTTAATTGTTCTATATCTTTAACCGGGATACGGCAGACAGAAGTATCCTGCAGGGTGATGGCATGGTGTAAATATGTGGAGCCACTTAAGGATTCTATGCCTGCCAGGTCTCCTAGCTGTAATAAGCGCACGATTCGATAACTGCCATTAGGTAAATAGCGGACAAGTTTGACCATGCCTGAGCGAATGGTATAGACAAATTGTGCGTCTTCTTTTTCCTTGTATATGGCATTGCCTGCTGCTATTTCTAAATCATGGATGGGCTCATGTAATTGATTAAAATCATCCTGTTGCAAGTCGGCAAATAAAACCAAATGACGTATTGGGCAATGCCCGCATTTTTCCGCACCATTCCAGGCTTGATTGATTGAGGTAGGTTTCATTTATGCTGAGTAATTATCTGTATTGTAGGTATTTTAGCGTTAATTAAGAAGTGAAGCGCATCTTTCGGTCATTCATGCGCTTCCCATCGTCAATAACATCCTGTGTGTATTCTAAAAATTAATGGGGTGTTGTAGAGGTGTTGCGGGCTAAAGTCCTCTCT
>DAOVWV010000229.1 GCA_030636485.1 Methyloprofundus sp. | reverse complement strand
GGCATCGGTACAACGGATGAGCTTATCGAAGAAAAGGAAAAGGGGGACAATAGTTTTTCTAGTCAATTATGCCAGCAATGGGAAGCCGTTGCTTTAAAAGCAGAAGCGCTTGGGATTCGTACCTGTTTGTTACGAACGGGGATTGTTTTAGGTAAGAATGGCGGTGCATTAAGTAAAATGCTACCTCCTTTTAAAATGGGTCTTGGTGGGAGAATAGGCCAGGGTAAACAATGGATGTCTTGGATTCACTTAGATGATTTACTTGGCATTATTTTGTATTGCATAAATCATGATAATTTAAAAGGTGCCGTTAACGGCACATCACCCAATCCAGTAAGCAATCAAGTGTTTACTAAAGCCCTTGGCACGGTACTAAAACGCCCAACTATTTTTCCCATGCCGCAAATAGCTGTCAAACTATTAATGGGACAAATGGGTGAAGAACTGTTGTTAGCAGGTAAGAAAATTTTACCAAAAAAAGTTTCAGATGCAGGATATACTTTTAAGTACAAGACACTGGAAGATGCCTTAACAGATGTGGTCTGAATATTATAAATAAGAGAGAAAAATCTCGGTATTCTACGACGCAGAGCACCGATTCATGCATTGCCACGCAACGCGCCTATAGATTCTCAGAAAAATACAACACGGATACCATCCCTCAAAGGGATGTTATCCGTTGTACAAATGGAATTGCCACGCAGAGCGCGGGAACGAACCGTAAAAACTTATACCCCTAGAAAACCCATACAACACTGCTGCTATTATATCTAGCTTGCTGAACCTACTATGATGCACATATAATATATACCTATGTGAATCTTATAGGAGTGCGGCATAGATCATAAGAATTTGGGGCTACCCACTTAAAGCGGGACAAGTCTCTTGTAGAACAAGTAGAGTGGGCAGTTTTTTTTGCCCACCATCAAGGCTGAATCATGGTGGGCAGAAAAGATTGCCCACCCTACAAGTTATAAGCTGTCCCGTGTTAAGTGTATAGTCGAATTTTGCTGTCGTTACTTAAGTCATTACACGCTTATGTCTTAAATAACCCGCAATATACAGTATTGCTCAAGCATCGTGCCCATACTCTATGCCACTGAATTCATAATACTATTGCATGGATTGCAGCGAGGCGCCAAGGAACCGTTTGAGGCATATTATTTTACGAGCGAACTTAGCCGCCGTGTGGGTACTGCCCTACCCTAACCCTTTAAATTATTAATTAAATACTTATGTTTACAGGCATCATTTTAGCCATAGGCACTATAACACGCATAGAACAAAAAGCAGGTGATGTACGCTTATCCATTGATACGGGTAAATTATCTTTAGCTAATGCGAACTTAGGCGACAGCATTGCCGTCAATGGAATTTGTTTAACAGCCGTGGAATTAAGCGAGCATGGTTTTGTAGCCGATGTATCTAATGAAACCTTGTCACGCACCAATTTAAAACAGGCGGGCACGGGTACCCCCGTTAATCTGGAGCTGGCGTTAACGCCCCAAACCCGTATGGGGGGGCATATTGTCAGTGGTCATGTCGATGGTCTGGCAACACTGATTGAAAAAAAGCCCGATGGCCGTTCGATTCGCTTTAAGTTTAAAGCGCCTGATGAACTGGCTAAATATATCGCTGAAAAAGGCTCCATTTGCATAAATGGCATTAGCTTAACCATTAATACCGTTGAGGGAGCCGTTTTCAATGTTAATGTCGTACCTCACACTTTAAAGGAAACAAGCTTAGGTTTTGCCGGTGTAGGTGATAAAATTAACCTGGAAGTTGATTTATTAGCACGTTATATGGAGCGTTTAATGAAAGGAGAAGCGGCCGCCAACTGTTCGGCATCAGGCATTACAGAAACTTTATTAAGAGAGAGTGGATTTTAAGCAACACAATGAATACAACTGAAGAAATTATTGAGGATCTACGCCAGGGAAAAATGGTCATTATCATGGACGATGAAGACCGTGAAAATGAAGGCGATTTAGTCATGGCGGCGGATTATGTCCGCGCCGAAGATATTAATTTTATGGCACGCTATGGGCGAGGCTTGGTATGCCTGACGATCACTAGCGAACGTTGCCAGCAATTACGCCTGCCTCTTATGGTGAGTGATAATAATGCCGCATTTTCGACAAACTTTACCGTCTCTATTGAGGCTGCTAACGGTGTCACCACGGGAATCTCAGCGTCTGACAGGGCAAAAACCATACTCAGTGCTGTAGCTAAAGATGCGAAACCTGAGAATATCGTACAACCTGGGCATATTTTTCCCATTCGTGCACGCGATGGTGGGGTTTTAAACCGTGCGGGACACACCGAAGCAGGGTGTGATTTGGCACGTTTAGCAGGTGCCGAGCCAGCCGCAGTGATTGTTGAAATACTCAATGATGATGGCTCCATGGCGAGACGACCTGAACTGGAAGTTTTTGCGCAACTGCATAATCTTAAAATTGGTACCATTGCCGACTTAATCCATTACCGCACTGAAAATGAAAGCACCCTGGAACGCATTAGCGAATGTACCTTGCCGACTGAATATGGTGAGTTCCGTTTATATGCCTATCAGGATCGTAATGATAGTAATGTGCACCTTGCCGTGGTGATGGGGGATGTCGCTAATGATGAAACGGTATTAGTCCGTGTACATGCACGTAATATTATGGATGATGTTTTTTCATCCACGCGTAGTGACTGTCAGATGCCGGTACGCGAAGCCATGAAACTGATTGCAGCTGAGGGACGTGGGGTGCTGGTTTTAATTCGTCAGGAAGAAAATAACAAGGCACTGGCTGAATTGATCCATCAATATCAATTACAGGATAATGGTGTCGTCAGCCCTGCCCCGGTAGAAAAAACCGATGCTTGGCGCACAACGGGGACAGGCTCCCAAATTCTAGCCGATTTAGGCGTGCATAAGATACAGGTCTTAGGTGCACATAAAACCTATTTTGGCTTATCAGGGTTTAATTTAGAGTTGGTGGATGATTAAATCCATCAACCCTTAAGACAGGCAATACGCTAGCTTAAGGTTTATATATTTTAAAAAAAGAGGCAAATATGTCAGCAGTAAAAACAATTGAGGGTACTTTTACGGCACAAGGTGGTAAATATTGTGTGGTTGCTTCCCGTTTTAATAGCTTTATCGTTGAGCAATTAGAAAATGGTGCCATTGATGCGTTGGTGCGTCATGGGGTTGATAAAGAGGATATTACGCTGGTCAAAGCACCCGGTGCATTTGAATTACCGATGGTCGTACAACGCCTTGCGGCCTCTAAACAATATGATGCGATTATCGCAGTCGGTGCGGTGATTCGGGGTGCAACACCTCATTTTGATTATGTTTCCAATGAATGTGTTAAAGGCATTGCCCAGGTTTCCATGCAATATGATATACCCGTAAGTTTTGGTGTATTAACCGTCGATAGTATTGAGCAGGCCATTGAACGCGCAGGAACCAAAGCAGGTAATAATGGTGCGTCAGCGGCTCTATCTGCCATTGAAATGGTGAGTCTATTTAAAAATCTGGAAGCTTGATGAGTTCTGCAAAATCCAAAGCCAGACAGTGTGCGGTACAAGCCTTATATCAATGGCAAATGACGGGGCAGAACCTATCGACTATTGAGCGTGAGTTTAAAGAAGATCAGCGCTTAAAAAATGCACAGAAAAGCTATTTTTCTGACCTGCTTCATAGTGTACCCAAGAATCTGGACAAAATTGATGCATCCATGAGCGAGTTTGTAGATCGTGATATAGAAAAAGTCGATCCTGTCGAGCGAGCCATTTTACGTATCGGGGTTTATGAGTTATTGCAAAAACCTGAAATACCTTATCGGGTGGTCATTAATGAAGGGGTAGAGCTGGCTAAATCTTTTGGTGCCGATGGTAGTCATCGCTATATAAATGGTGTATTGGACAAAGTGGCTCAGGTTCAGCGTAAGCTGGAAATTGAAGCCAAACAAAAGAAAAGCTAAGTCTGACGAGTTTTTACCCCCCTTAATACGGGACAAAAACAAGTAGGGTGGGCAGTTTTTTTGCCCACCATCAAAGCTAACCATGGTGGGCAGATAAGATTGCCCACCCTACGTGTTATCGCTTGTCCCATGTTAAAT
>DAOVWV010000334.1 GCA_030636485.1 Methyloprofundus sp. | reverse complement strand
TACAACGGCAAGCTGTACTCAATATGGCCTATGGCTTATTTGAAGTATTACCCGACAAGATTTATCAGATACGTGGGTATGACCTTGCAAACATTACCTTTATAAAGGGTGATACTGGCTGGATTATATTTGATCCGTTGACAGCTAAAGAAACCGCAGCGGCAGCACTTAAGTTTATTAATGAACAGCTTGGTGAGCGCCCTGTGATTGCCGTGGTCTACTCACATTCACATGCTGACCATTTTGGTGGGGTACGCGGGGTTGTTAATGAAGCCGATGTCAAAAGTGGAAAAGTCAAAATAATTGCACCTGTTGGTTTTATGGATCATGCGGTGTCTGAAAATGTATATGCGGGCAATGCGATGACGCGACGCATGTTTTATCAATATGGGGTGCTCTTAGAGCGCAGTCCTTATGGCCATATTGATCAGGCGATTGGTAAAAGTACGGCAGCAGGTAACTTGGGCTTGATTCCCCCCTCTGTTGTTGTAGAAAAAGATTTTGAAGAAATGACCATTGATGGCGTAAAAATGGTCTTTCAAAACACACCAGATACCGAAGCGCCTGCAGAAATGAATACCTGGTTTCCAGAGATGAAGGCTTTTTGGGCAGCAGAAAATATTACTGGTACAGTGCATAATATCTATACCTTACGTGGCGCATTAGTGCGAGATGCTCTAAATTGGTCAAAAGGGATCAATGAGTCGCTCTATCGATTTGGTATGCAGGCAGATGTTATGTTTGCCGCGCATAGTTGGCCACGTTGGGGGAATGATCGTATTCAGGAAATCATGCGTACCCAACGTGATATCTATGCCAACCTGAATAATGAAGTATTACACCTTGCTAATCAGGGGGTTACTATCAATGAAATTCATAATGTTTATCAGCCCCCTAAAAGCTTGCAAAATCAATGGGCGGCACATAGCTACCACGGCTCTGAAGAGCATAATAGCCGCGCGGTCATTAACCGTTATTTAGGCTATTGGGATGCTAATCCTGCTACGTTAATACCATTGTCACCTAGTGATTCAGCACCACTGTATGTAGAAATGATGGGCGGCGCAGAAAAAATCATTACTAAAGGAAAATCACTTTATGAGCAAGGTAAGTACCGCTATGCTCAAGAGATTTTAAATAAGCTGGTATATGCAGAGCCTCAAAACCAGGTTGCAAAAGACTTACTTGCTGATGTTTTTGAGCAAATCGGTTATCAAAAAGAAAGCCCCAGTGTTCGTAATAGTTTTTTAGCCGCCGCACTTGAATTACGTTCAGGTATTCCCAGCGGTGCTTCACCAAAAACAGCGGGCCCTGATATGATTCGTGCAATGACCACCGACTTATGGCTAGATTTTCTTGCCATTCGTATGGATAGCAAAAAAGCAGAAGGCTTAGACTTCGTTATTAATTTTGAAACACCTGATAACGGCGAACAATATGTAGTGGAGCTAAGTAACGCAACACTGACTAATATCAAAGGCATGAAAGCTGAAAATCCTGATTTGAGTATCAGCATTAACAGGTCTGATCTAGAAAAAGTCATGATGGGGCTAGTGACTTTTGATGAGCAGATTACTGCGGGGAAAGCTCAATTGCTTGGGGATCCTAAACCGTATGATCAATTGAAGAATATGCTGGTTCAATTCAGTATGGACTTTGAAATGTTGCCTGGTACTAAAGCCGTTGAAAGTAACAAAGCAACAAGCAACCCTTTTGCACAAAAAGCACCTGCAATAAAGGCAGTAACTGATTAAGAGGAACATTTGTAGAGGCTCTAGGAGTGAGAGCGTTATTGTTCTCACTCTATAGCACTTTATGCAACTTAAATATGCCCTCTTCTGTCACCATATTATTTTTAAAAAAAAGCTTGATTAAAGACTTTTCAATTGCTTTGAAAATAATATGTAACAAGTAATGGCGCACGTGAAATTAATCATCTCGTGTAAAAAGGAGAATTTTATGACATCAATTCATCGTAAAGACTGGATTATCTATGGTGCTTATGGCTACACAGGCGAGCTAGTTGTTCGTGAAGCTATCGCTCAAGGTCGTCACCCGATTCTTGCTGGACGTACCGAGGCAAAGCTTAAACCCCTTGCTGATAAATATGATTTACCGATGAGAGCTTTCAGTATCAACGAGGCTGTTGAGCATATCGGGGGGGCTGGTACTTTAATCAATTGTGCGGGGCCTTTTGAAATTACCGCGGAACCGATGATGGATGCTTGTCTAAAACATGGCATTCATTATTTTGACATCACAGGTGAAATTGTCGTTTTTCAGGCTGCTCATTATCGCAATGAACAAGCCATTAAAGCGGGTGTTATTTTGTGCCCAGGTGTGGGTTTCGATATTGTACCCACGGACTGCCTTGCTGCCTTGCTCAAACGTGCTTTACCAGATGCCACGCACCTAGAATTGGCTTTTGATTTTGGTACACTTCCCAGCATGGGAACGACTCGCACGGCAATTCAGGGTATTGGTGATGGCTGCTTGATTCGTGAAAATAGCAAACTCAGGAGCGTGGGGCTTGGCTACCGTATTCGCAAGATTCCTTTTTCTTCTTCTGACCTTTGGGGCGTGAGCCTGCCTTGGGGTGATGTGTTTACTTCACACATCTCCACAGGTATTCCAAATGCAATTGTTTATGGCGCATTACCACGTGCAATATGCTGGAGTATGAAGCTTGTAAACCCTTTGCGCGGATTTCTCGCTCGCCCCCGCATTCAAAAATCCTTAATTTCATTTGCGAAAAAATTCTTAAATGATGGTCCAGACGAAAAAACTCGATCCAACACACCCACTGGTTTCTGGGGGTGCGTTACGACAGAGGACGGGCGCGAATGCAGTGGCACAATAACTGCACCGAGCGTTTATAGCATGACTGCCGAAACAGCCGTGGCAATTGCACTTCAGGCAGAATCTTGTGAACGTAGCGGGTACTTTACTGCGTCTATGCTCGTGGGTGCGGACTTTTTATCAAATAGAAAAGGTTATCAAGTGGAGATAAAACACGAATAATGCCCCACAAAAACGCACTTTAAATTTATTGGTTTTTTATAAGCCTGTAATCTTTCTATTTTTATGACATAAATCATTTGATATGACTAATTTACCCCACCCCTCTAGCGAACAAGAAATT
>DAOVWV010000318.1 GCA_030636485.1 Methyloprofundus sp. | reverse complement strand
TGAGTACAAGTAGCGCATGGTTACTTACCCTGGGGGCTTCTTATCAGGCTGCGGTCGGGCTACGCGATATGGTACATTTAATTGCTGCCGCCGAGACCTTTGCAGTGCCGCAAACTCCTTTTTATTGCAATCAGGCTATACTTTGGCAAGGGAATATCGTTCCGCTAGTAGACATAGAGGGATGGTTAAAGGGAGCCGCAACGGATAATGAGACTAAATATGTTGCCATTGTTGCCTATCGGGAACAAGATAAAATTGAGTATGGCGGACTTTCTTTATCTGCACCTCCAGGGCGCATTCAGGTGGAGGATAGTCAGTCATGCCCACTTCCAGAAGAGCCGGTATTGTGGCGTAAGATTTCCAATGCCTGTTTTAATGCGCAAGAGACAGTTATCCCTATTCTTGATTTAAAGACTATTTTTCACACTTTACCAGAAAATATCTGAATGGTTTTTTGGGCTACCCACTTAAAGCGGGACAAGTCTCTTGTAAAACAAGTAGGGTGGGCAGTTTTTTTTTGCCCACCATCAAGGCTGAATCATGGTGGGCAGAAAAGGTTATCCACCCTACAAGTTATAAGCTGTCCCGTGTTAAGTGTGTAGTCGTTTTTTAGGGGCTTCACTCTTTTATTCTTGTTTGTACTGAAACTGTATCAACTGACCCGCCGCTACTGCCAATAAACAATAAGTAGCAAAATAATAAAAACCTGGGCCTAATGCCGCTTGCATTTGTATCGTATTTATTGCTTGTGCATTGGCATTAACAGTAAAAAAAGCCACCAGAATGGCCATTAAAAACACATCAGACATAGACCATTTACTCAATAAACTGCTTATTTTCAGCAAGTCACTTCTGGTTTGTCCTGATGCGCTCAGTAATGCTATCAAGGTAAGGATAATTTTAATGCCGGGAATAATAATGCCGAAAAAGCCAATCAGCAGGCCGACAGCAACATGCTTATGAGCAATTAACTCATTCATGGTTTCCAATAAACTACGAGTGGATTCAAAGGCAGTAATAGAGCCTTCAAAATTAACTTCCTGTAATACTGATTGCAACATGCTGTGCATAAAATGATTACCCTGCTGGGAAGGCGGCAAGAATTCTTTTGTTGCAGTATCAAAGAGTTCCTGTTTGCTAATCTCGGCTGTAATCGTCATAAAGGGCTGGATAATACCTGGAATTAAACAGGCGATAGACAGAATAAATAGAAAGATGGGTATATACTTTTTCATAAGTGACTGTGTCGTATTATTAATCTGATGTTTTTAGGATGATACTATCGGTATCACCAGACAAGCCTCAAGCCCCCTTTCTTTGCCGGGAAACAAGCGAATTTTCCAGCCATGAATATCACATAACTGGCGAACGATTGCCAACCCTAATCCACTCCCCCCAGTCTTCTTACTACGCGAGCCATCCAAACGAAAAAATGGCTGAAAGACTGCTTCAAGGTGTTCTTTAGGAATACCCGGCCCTTGATCTGTAATACGAAAAATTAAATGCCCGTCCTTTTTTGTGCAAGATAAGCTGACCGGCTTATTAGCTCCGTAACGAAAAGCATTATCAAGTAAATTAAACAATACCCGACGTAAGGTATCGGTCTCTATTTTACAGGTATTATACTCGCTCGCCTGCCAATTTATAACGTGTTTTTGCCTTTGGTAATCAGCCACTATTGCTGCAATAAACTGCCCTAATTCAACCTCAACTGGCGGGTTTTTATCCAGCCCTTTGACTAACTCAAGCGCTTGCCGGATCATACTTTCCATTTCATAAAGATCATTTCTTAAGCGGCCAATCAACTGCGGGTTACTCTCTTCTTCCAACAGCTCTAATACAAGCTGCATCCGGGTAATTGGGGTACGTAGGTCGTGAGAAATCCCACCAAATAATATGGCTCTATTCGACATTAATTGAGCCAGCTCTTCTGCCATCCGGTTAAAGCTATGTGCCAAAGAAGCCAATTCTTTTGGTCCGCTTTCTGGAATACGTGTGCTGAAATTTCCCATGCCAAATTGATGCGCGGCTGTGGATAATTTTCTTACTGGACTGGTGATACGACGTACCAATAGAATCGTTGTTATCAGAATAAGTAAACAAGCGGATATCAGGATTCCAGCCAATGCCATAGGTGGCCTCGGGCCAATGCGTTCATGAAAAAAACCGATTCTGACCCGCTGTTTATTTTGCAGGATCTCCACCCAAAAGCAACAGCGTTTCTCCTGCTGTTGTTTAATCACCACAGGCTGCCCAGTGTGGCGCTGCAATGCTTTTTCCAGGCGCGGAATAAAGGGGTAATACTGACTGACTGCAATAACCGGAACGGGTGCAGATGTGATAAACAGTTGATGATCCTCACGTAAATGCAACTGATATTGCGCTCGCTGTTCTTTGTTCAAGTGAACCCACGACTCACTCGCCATACTGATAAAAGCAGCCATATCATCAGCGGCACGATTAGCGATAGGAATCAGAATAAAATACATGACCAGAGCAATGGATAATCCGGTATAGATCACCAGACCAAAAGCAAGCGTTAAACTCGTCTTAGCAGAGAGAGAGCTAACACCTTGTAAGCCGCTCATTTTTCTATGCCAGCGTCTACAAACCGATACCCTTCACCCCATACTGTCTGTATAAATTGCGGTGATCCTGTATCCGCTTCAATTTTTTGTCGCAAACGCATAATTCGAACATCAATACTGCGATCAAAAGGCGAACAATCATAGCCTTTCAGTTTTTCCAATAACATATCCCGGCTTAATACTTGATTGGGGTTTTCTAAAAATATTTTCAGTAAAGAAAAATCACCATGGGTGATGGAAATATCCTCGGCACCCTGCTTTAGTGATTGACTGACAGTATCCAGTTGATAGGAACCAAAGTTAAATACCCGCGTATCCTTGACGGGCTCTGAGGTTTTCGAGCGGGCATAGCGTCGCAATACCGAACGAATGCGTGCAAGCAATTCCCGGGGACTAAACGGCTTGGCTAAATAATCATCAGCCCCCACCTCAAGTCCAATAATGCGATCAATTTCTTCGCCACACGCTGACAGCATGATTAATGGGGTTTTTCCATTACTATTTAGACGTTTTGCAATGCTAAGCCCATCTTCTCCCGGGAGCATCAGGTCAAGAATGATAAGATCCGGGCTTGAATTTTGCAGATAAAGATCCATGGTACTCCCGTCTTCAGCCGTGTCTACTGCAAAACCTTGTTTTTCCAGATATTGATGCAGTAAGTCGCATAAGCCCGCATCATCATCTACGACTAATATTTTTGA
>DAOVWV010000150.1 GCA_030636485.1 Methyloprofundus sp. | reverse complement strand
GGGAGTGAAATACCTGTTATTGCAAAGATTGAAAGGCCAGAAGCCTTGCAGCATATTGATGATATTCTACAAATTGCTGACGGGATTATGGTTGCCCGTGGGGATTTGGGGATTGAAATGGCGGCAGAAGAGGTGCCTTTAATACAGAAAAACTTAATTAATCATGCGCGTTACTTTGGCAAGCCTGTCATCATTGCAACACAAATGCTGGAGTCAATGATTAGCAGTCCAAAACCAACACGGGCCGAAGTCAGTGATGTTGCAACGGCTGCTTTATCGAGTGCTGATGCGGTGATGTTATCGGCAGAAACAGCGAGTGGGGATTATCCTATTTTAGCGGTTGATGTCATGGATAATATTTTACGGGAAATGGAAGCATATCAGTGGCATCATGACCAATTTGGTATGTCAGATTTTGATGAATCTGCGGAAATGATTGAGCCTGACCGAAAGGCAGTGGCGCGTGCCGTGAAATCATTAGCCCATGAATTAAAACTACAGGGGATATTTGTGCCTACGCGTAGTGGAACCACTGCAATGGTATTATCTTCAGATCGTCCATCAGCCCCTTTGGTTGGAATTAGTGGTCACGAGAAAGTGTGTCGCCGATTGTCCCTTTATTGGGGAGTGGTGCCGATTCATATTCCACAACAAAGTCAATACACCGGGCAAGAATTGTGCGACAAGGTTGCGAATGTGTGTGAGTTAACAAAAACAGGCAATAGGATATTGCTGGTATCAGGGTTTAGTGATGATGCCAAGAAGAATGAACCCAGCATGAGATTATTGCGTATAACGCCACAAGGGCAATAAAATAGGCTACCCACTTATAAAGCGAGCGGGACAAGTCTCTTGTAAAATACAAGTAGGGTGGGCAGAAAAGATTGCCCACCCTACAGTTATAAGCTGTCCCGTGCTAAGTTGGTAAGCCAAATGATGATGACCTGAATTAAGGATGCCTATCTATTCAATAGAGGGAGCCATCTGGGCACATTGCTTTTATAGGCTAACCATTCAGCTGTAAAATTTTTTTCGGCCCAGGGTTCTTCATGGAGTTTAACCCTGAAATGAAAAGCGGTCGTTAAAAAAAGCATAAATACAAAAATAATGGGAGAGGCGGTTAGCACCACCCAGCCTAATAAAATAAAGATAACCCCTACATACATTGGGTTTCTTATATATTGATATAAACCAACAGTCACCAGTTTCTTAGGTGGATCCCAGGGAGCTAAAGTGCCTTTCCCCGATACATAAAAGTCTCTGACACAGTATAAAAGAATGGCCAGGCCAGAGCCTAAAAAAAGCAGCCCCAAAAGACTGCCTTCCCCTTGAAAAGGGTCTTGCTGAGAGAGTAAATAAGGAACGACTCCAGCAACAACAACTGGAACCATCAAAAAAGCTAAAAGTACACGTAGAAACATTTTTATATCACGAAAATAAATAACTGCTCATTCTATCATAAAGCCAAGCCTATGGATTCCGTACTTGAGCTTTAAATCCGGTTCCGGTTCCAAGCAAAGCCGCAATAATATTTTTCTGTATCTCGGATGAGCCTGAAAACAAACGGCTGGCCATGGCATCTTGAACCAGAGTGGTGAGTTTATTATCTGCCATTAAGCCTTGAGCGCCGAGTATCTGTATAGCATCCAGGCTAGATTGCAAAAAGGCTTCGCTGGCGAATAATTTAGTCTGCGCACTGGCTAAACTAATGCGTTTAGCT
Organism: Methyloprofundus sp.; assembly: GCA_030636485.1. Taxonomy (GTDB): domain Bacteria; phylum Pseudomonadota; class Gammaproteobacteria; order Methylococcales; family Methylomonadaceae; genus Methyloprofundus. Next base: position 3,474 of record DAOVWV010000150.1, on the reverse strand, counting down.
GAATCTTTCAAGCGTGCACATTCATTAACCCATAACAGACAGCTTTCCATGCGGCACTTCATATCGGCGATTTTATGGCTGATGGCCTGGTTTGCACCTAGGTGTTGTCCATTAGTTCTGCGTTGTCTGCTAAATTGAATGACCTGTTCCAGTTGCCATTGCATAATGCCGATAATGCCGGCAAAAATAAAGGCTCTTTCCAGTTCCAGTGCATTTTGTATCATCATGCCGCCAGCACCTGTTTTGCCCAGTTGACGATCGACTGGAATCTGGCAGTCTTTAAGGAGGATATCACCCATCGTAGCACTGCTGCAGCCTATAACACTGGGATTGTCGCTAAAGTCTGCCCCGGCATCCTTTCGTTTGATAAGGAATGCAGAGAGCTTTCCATCTAATTTGGCGTAGATAAGCAACACATCTGCAATAGGCGTATTGGTGATAAAACGTTTGTGACCATTAAGTACAAAGCCTGAGTCTGTTTGTATCGCCTGGGTTGTTATGGCATTTACGTCAGAGCCCGTTTGTGGTTCGGTAATCGCGTGACCGCCAATTTTTTCGCCAGTAAGTAAAGCGGGAAGCCAGCGTTGTTTTTGCTCATCCGTGCCATACAGTATGAGTGGAAATATAGAGCCCCAGAGATGTGCATTGATGGATAAAATTAGTCCGCTATCCAGGCAATGTTTACCGAGCTTCAAGTGCGCGTTGACGAGATCTTGAAAACGGTCGCCATTCCCCCCTAGTTCAGTGCTAATGGCATGCTTTAATAGGTTTTCTTGTGCACAATATTGTAGGCGTAGTCTGGAGGCATGGATATCGCCACCCGGCGGGAGGTGTTGGTATTGGGTCATAGGGGGAGTTTTATTCTTGTTTACTTAAACAGTTGCTCTATCGCCTGATAGTCGGTTTTTCCATTGGACAGGCAGGGCAAAGTATCCAGCACAATAAATTTACAGGGTTGCATATATGGCGCAAGCTGTTGGCGTAAAGGTTGAATGGCTTTGGCTAAGTTAACCCCTTTTTTTAATACGATAGCCGCTGCTGGGCGCTGTCCACTGGTCAGGTCTTTTATGCCAACGACGGCACTACTTTCAATGCTGTTGAGTCGATTGATGCAGTGTTCGATTTCAGCGGGTTCAACCCGGTAGCCTGAGCATTTTAACATACGATCCAAGCGACCATGATATTGATATTCACCTTGTCCGTTCAGGGATACTTTATCACCTGTTGGGTAGTCATCAATAGTAACCGGTTGCAGCTTGCCTTGCTGCCAATAGCCAGAAAAATTATTAAGGCTTTTGACCAGAAGTTCACCCGTATCGGCATCAATGTTTAACTGTGCGTTACATGCGGCATTGCCAATCGGAATAGCTTGATCATTAGATAAACGCTGGCGATCTACCTGCCAGTAACAGCACACATTAGTTTCTGTCGGGCCGTATAAGTTGTAGAGTTCAGTGTCAGCAAGCAGCTCGGCCAACTTTATTAAGTGCGGGCTGGGGAAAACTTCACCGGCAAAAAGGATACGTTTTAGACAGCTTAGATCAGTTGTTGTTAATGCACCTTTAAGGGCAATAAAACTTAATAAAGAGGGGACGGTATACCATGTGGTTATTTTATGCTCACTTAGCCAGCCAGTCAGGCGGCTGGGTGATAAACTTAAGCGTGAGGGTAGAAAATAAACACTTGCACCAGCAGCCAGGCTACTGAATAAATCAAAAATAGATAAGTCAAAATGCAAGGGCGCGAGGCTGGCGATGCGGTCATGTTGATTAAGGCGAAAGGTCTTGTTTGCCCATGTAGAAAAATTGGTTAATGCCTGATGACTTAAGGCGACACCTTTAGGGCTGCCGGTAGAGCCGGAGGTATAAAGGATTGCAGCAAGATCTGTGGGCTTTGAACTGTCAGGAAAAAAATGTTCAGCGGTTGTTGATAGGCGTTGGGATATATCTAACCATATTTCAGGTGTTTCTAGCCAATCAGGTGCAGACCCGATACCTAAAATAAACCTGGGCTGTGCATCTTGGATAATAAAGTTTAAGCGTGGCGCGGGGTTTTTAATATCCAGAGGTAGGTAGATGGCCCCCGCACTTAATACGCTATAAATACAGTTGGCCGCCTCTATGCCACGCTCCAGGGCAATGGCGATGCATTGCTTCTGTACTTGCTGTGTTTGTAAGAAAGCCGCGATCTGTTCAATACGGGTTTTAAATTCGGTATAACTGACGCTCTGTTCTTCTTCTGTAAAGGCAGTTGCATCAGGTGCTAGGGTGCATTGCTTATAAAACGGCTTAAGAATACTCATATATGAATAAAAACCAGTTCTCCCACATTGACCTGCTGAAATAAATCCATAACATCAGTGTTACGCATTCTTATGCAGCCATGAGACTCGGGTTTATCATGAAATAAATTGTCTGGACAGCCGTGAATATAAATATAGCGCCATGTACTATCTACCTTGCCATAACGATTGAAACCAGGCTGCAACCCACCTAGCCAAAGAATCCGGCTTAAGATCCAGTCCCGATCCGGATGCTTTTGGCTTAACTCAGCACTATGGATTTCACCTGTTGCACGTCGCCCGACAAAAACACTGTTAATGGGGCGTTGCTCACCAATTCTGGCGCGAATTTTATGCCAGCCGATTGGGGTGCACTCTGACCCCATAAATTGACCCGCTCCATTTTTGGCTGTTGAAACGGGGTAGCTGTGCAGCACAAGCTTATTTTCAATCAGGTCTAATGTCTGAGTTGCGATACATATCTCTATATACCGCTGGGGAAGCGTATCGTCAAACATGTTTTATTTTTTAAATAAAGCGATGGATTCAACATGTCCCGTTTGCGGAAACATATCCATTACCCCTGCTTTAACCAGAGTATAGCCCAGTTCATTCACAAGTATGCCCGCATCTCTGGCTAAGGTAGAAGGATTGCAGGAGACATACATTACTAACTCAGGGTTCCATTTTTTAAGGTGATGTAATACCTCTGATGCACCTGCGCGTGATGGATCTAACATCACCTTATTAAACTTTTGTTTTGCCCATGCCTGGTCGCTGACATCTTTACTTAAGTCTGCCGCGTAAAATTCAACATTCGTTAAATTATTTAATAATGCATTTTCTTTGGCATGATTAACTAGCGGTTGGTCGCCTTCTATACCCACTACATGACCGGCTTTGGTGGCGATAGGTAAAGTGAAATTTCCCAATCCACAGAATAAATCCAGTACCCGATCCTGTGCATTAAAGTCCATTTCCTGCATCACCCGGCTAACCATTTGCTGGTTAATTTCATAGTTTACCTGAGTAAACATCGCCGGTTTAAAACGGAATGTAACACCTTGTTCGGGCAAGGAATAAGTTGGTATGACTTCAGGTTCACCTGCAATCGGCTTAATGGTATCAGGGCCTTTTGACTGTAGGCACATGGAAATATTATGCAGCTGCCCAAAAGCACGCATAATTTCCTT
>DAOVWV010000099.1 GCA_030636485.1 Methyloprofundus sp. | reverse complement strand
CCGAATATGGTGCCTACGGCAATCCCGTTCAGTTGTTACCGGGATCGTATTTGGTAACTGTACAGGCGGTAATTAATGGTAAGCCTACGTCAAAAACCGCTAGTTTTGATGTCAGTACTTGTGATTTCAATCCTTCAGTAGTTGTTAACTTCTAAGTTTTATTCTTTAAACAAAGTGATCCCAGCATATATGCTGGGATCACTTCTTCCTTGTAGTGGTCAAGTAAATTCGTACATAACGATCGGTTTTTTTAAGCGGCTTTTTTCTCCGCTTGGATTGGTGTTAAATAGTCGTTATAACTATGTACACGGAAACTATTGTAATACTTAATGTATTGCATAATATCTTTCTCTGCTTGCTCATAAGATGAATAAAAAGTCTTGGGCATCCATTCAGATTTAAAGCTTCTAAAACAGCGTTCCATAGGTGCATTATCCCAACAGTTACCACGCCGACTCATGCTTTGCTTTATCTCATATTCCGACAATTGCTGCTGGAATACCTTGCTGGTGTAATGACACCCCTGATCAGAATGAAACATCAGGTTCTTTGGTTCTCCTCTAGCTACATAAGCTAATTTTAACGCTTGTGTGGTTAATACTGAGTCAGGGCTAGTAGAGCACGCCCATCCGACGATACGGCGTGCATATAAATCAACAACTAATGCTAAATATACCCAGCTTGTACCCGCCCAAATATAAGTGACATCACCACACCAGACTTGATTAGCCAGTTCAGTAGTAAATTCACGATTCAAGTGGTTATCCGCTATGTTTGATGACTTTTCAGCCACCTTATAGCGATGTGCGCCTGGCTGTTTACTTGTCAATTCCGCCTCTTGCATTAAACTCCGTGTTTTGAAGCGTCCGACAGATTCTCCTTGCTGTTTTAATTGAGCAGATAGGGTACGACTCCCCGCTGAACGACGACTGGCTTCATGTAGTGCAATAACCTTGGCTTTTAACCTATCTCGCTCAGGATCAGCCCGGTTTGCATGCTTGCGGTGATAGTTGTAACTACTACGACTCATTTCAAATGTTTGCAATAATTCGCATTGCTTGTATTGCTCTCTTAACTCATCAACCAGCATTAGAATTGATACGCGTCCGACATTAAGAGAGCTGAAGCCTTTTTTAAAATCTCTTTCTCCCTTTTCAGTTTCTTTATCTGGTTTTCCAAATCTTGAATCTTTTGTTGATCAGAGGTGATAGCTCGGCTTCCTTTTGGTGTAACACCATGACGCTCTTCTTTTAGTTGAGTGACCCAACGGCGCATCGCTGTAACACCAACCCCCATAGCTTCGCAAGCATCATTTATGGAGTATGCTTGATCTAATACCAAACTGGCGGCTTCATGTTTAAATTCTGTTGTATAACTTTTTCGTTTACTCATTGGTCTGCATCTTTGATTAAGGGGTTATTATAAACTCCTATCGTTTTGTACAGGATTATTAGACCACTACAACATCAAGTTTAAAACTACTTACCCAACGACTCTTCAAGTTTTTCTGCTCTTTTATCAGCAGTATCTTGCATAAAATTATTCATATCGTCTTCGAATTTCCGTATATCTTTCGATGATGTAGGGATCTTTGGAGTAGTGATGCCTTCGCTGTTCACAACTTCCTCAACCTCAGTGTTTGATGAACTTGAATCTAGTTGCTGTTTAACCAGCAAACCAGTCAACAATAGCGCGATTAATAGTGAAATAAGTTTCATTGTAATTCTCCCAGAGTTTATCTTCCTAACGCCTTACGCATGCAGCTTTGACGCTCCTCGTGATATTGGGGAGGGGGTATTTAAGTAGCCCCCTATCCCGGTTAGCTTTTTCTTGATTCTTCAATAGCATTTAAAATATTTTGCGTAGTTGCTTTTGTGTTTATTCCTGATACATCAAAAGGTGACTTTAATGGTTTTTTCTTTGATACAAGTGAAAATATAGAGCCATCTTTCCTGCGAATTTCAACCTCTTCAGTTTGAGCAAGAACTAATAATTTAGACAGGTTTTGACGTGCCTCAGAATAGGTAAATACTTGCATTTTTTACTCCAAAACTTCAATGTTAAGATCAATGGCAACTTGTTTCATTCGTTTAACCATTGCAGAAAGTGCATTACCAATTTCATAAGGCAGTATTTCTGGAGCTATTGCATTCCTATTTGAGGTAAGCTCGCCGCCAGAATCTCATGGTTAAAAAAATAATTATAAATCAATCTATTGCGCTTAACTTACGTAACTTCTCATTATCCACTGGCACAGAACAATACAAAATCCCGTCATTCCTGCATGCGGTTAGCAGGAATCTATGTTCAACGTAGATCCCCGATAAAAGACTTCGGGGATGACGGGTTTTTCCTACAATAATAAGACGTTACAAAAGACTAACCCCTTCATTGACTGAATACTAGGCTACTGCAAAATATCCAGACCGGCTGAATCACTCTCAAATTCTGCTGATTGATCATCTGCTTGTGGCGCTAACTGTAAGCCTGCAAAATCAAATAGCTGGCTGTCCGCTAGCTGTGAAGGGGCGATATTTTGTATGCTGGCAAAAATGCTTTCTACGCGTCCCGGTGTGTTTTTGTCCCAGTTTTCCAGCATTTTCTTCATGGCCTGACGCTGCAAGTTCTCTTGCGAACCACATAAATTACAAGGAATAATCGGAAGCTGCATAAGCTCTGCGTATTTTTCTATGTCTTTCTCTTTGCAATAGGCAAGTGGCCTGATCACCATGTTCTGACCATCATCACTGCGTAATTTAGGCGGCATTGCTTTTAATTTGCCCGCATAAAACAGGTTAAGGAAAAAAGTTTCTAGAATATCATCTCTGTGATGTCCTAAAGCGATTTTTGTTATTCCTTGTTTGCGCGCATAGCCATATAAAGAGCCGCGACGTAAACGTGAGCATAGGCTACAGGTTGTTTGTCCCTCAGGGATGACCCGCTTTACAATGCTGTAAGTGTCATTCTCAATAATATGATAGGCAACCCCTAGCTTGTCCAGATACTCAGGGAGTACATGCTCAGGAAAGCCGGGTTGTTTTTGATCTAAATTGACCGCTAAAATATCAAACTGGATGGGAGCCGTTTTCTGCAAATGTAGCAGAATATCCAGCAAGGTATAAGAGTCTTTGCCGCCCGATAAGCACACCATGACTTTATCGCCCGCTTCTATCATATTAAAGTCAGCAATCGCACTGCCTACATTTCTGCGTAAACGTTTATGTAATTTATTGAATTCGGTGCGATCTTTTTTAGGATGGGACATGTAAGATTTTTATTAAAACGACAAAAGGCGAGAGTGCTTTGTTAATAAAACACTGTCTCGCCTTTATAGGGATGTACAGCGGACTTTGATCCGCAGCTAAAATTAACCGTTATAGCGTTGAAAAATCAAAGAGGCATTGGTACCACCAAAGCCAAAACTATTCGACATCACGGTATCTAAGGTTATATTATCTTTACGTTCTACAACAACCGGTACGCCTTCGGCCATAGGGTCAAGCTGGGTAATGTTAGCAGAGGCACTGATAAAGTTATTCTGCATCATCAATATGGAATAAATGGCTTCATTAACCCCCGCAGCTCCTAAGGCATGGCCTGTTAGGGATTTTGTTGATGTAACATAAGGCAAAGCCTCCGCTGCAAAGACTTCACGCAAGGCACCTATTTCACGCTCGTCACCGACGGGTGTGCTTGTTCCGTGTGCATTGACATAGTCAACTTTTCCGTTGGTCGTTGCCATTGCCTGTTGCATGCAACGAATAGCGCCTTCACCTGAGGGCTGTACCATATCATAGCCATCAGATGTCGCACCATAGCCAGTGAGTTCGGCATAAATTTTCGCACCACGGGCTTTGGCATGTTCCAGTTCTTCAAGAACAAGTACACCGCCTCCGCCTGAAATGACAAAACCATCACGGGTTAAATCATAAGCGCGTGATGCCGTGGTTGGCGTATCATTATACTTTGATGACATCGCCCCCATCGCATCAAACAGGACAGACATGGTCCAGTGCACTTCTTCACCACCACCGGCAAACACGATATCCTGCTTACCCAGCTGAATCTGCTCCATTGCATTACCAATACAATGCGCACTGGTTGCGCAAGCCGAGGTAATGCTATAGTTAATCCCTTTTATCTTAAACGGTGTTGCCAGGCACGCTGTATTGGTACTCGACATAGAACGCGGCACCATATAAGGCCCTACTCGTTTAAGGCCTTTGCTGCGTAAGATATCGGCTGCCGCCACTAAGTTTGATGTAGAAGGCCCGCCTGAACCCATAATCAAGCCGGTACGTACATTGGAGACTTCATTGTCTTCAAGGCCCGCGTCAGTAATCGCCTGTTGCATTGCGATATAATTAAACGCTGCACCATCACCCATAAAGCGTTTCACTTTACGGTCGATAAAGTCATCCAGATTAATATCAATTGCACCACGTACATGACTACGAAAGCCTAATTCTTTATAGTCTTCGGCAAAACTAATGCCTGATTTTCCTTCTTTTAGAGACGCAAGAACTTCGTCACTGTTATTTCCAATACTAGAAACAATCCCTAGCCCTGTGATAACTATTCTTTTCATACCTGGCCTCTTAGAAATCTGTTGTATTTGTAAATAAGCCTACGCGCAAATCCTGAGCGGTGTATATGACTTTACCATCCACTTCCATTGTTGCATTGGCTATACCCATCACTAGTCTACGCATAATAACGCGTTTTAATTGTACGCGATAAATGACTTTTTTAGCCGTGGGGAGAACCTGGCCGGTAAATTTAACTTCGCCAACGCCTAGTGCTCTACCTTTACCCGGGCCACCCTTCCAGCCTAGAAAAAAACCAACCAGCTGCCACATTGCATCCAGCCCTAAACATCCTGGCATGACCGGGTCACCTTGAAAATGGCAATCAAAAAACCATAAGTCTGGGTTAATATCCAGTTCTGCAATGATTTCACCCTTATCAAATTCGCCACCTTCATCAGAAATATGCGTAATTCGATCCATCATTAACATATTAGGCAGTGGTAACTTTGCGTTCCCAGGGCCAAATAGACCATCATGTCCAGATTTTAATAACTCTTCACGAGAGTAACTATTCTGTTTTTGCATCCCCAATCCTGTTTATTTATTATAATTTTTTTAATTGTTGTCATTATACCTTGTAATGAATGAAGGTAGAAAATTTTATCACTCGTTTTATGGGGGGGGGCTGTCTAAGAGGATGGCATTAAGGGATGTATGCGTTGCCTGCCTGTGGGTGGGGCTTTGGCCGTTAAGCTTGCGCCAATCCCTACTAACTTAGAGGGGGAAATACCTTCAGAAATTTAAGGAAAACGACCACTCTGATGAGGGTAAAAAGTATTAATATTATTTATAATCAAACGCTTATTTTTATTTAGGGGCACTTCTCATTATTCGCGGGTAAAGGCAGATAAAAGGTCATCATTCTCGAAGCCTGTTATCAGAATTCTACGTTGAACATAGATTCCATTTGCGTAACGGATAACATCCCTTTGAGGGAGGGTATCCGTGTTGTGTTTTTCTGAAAATCTATAGCTCAGATAATGAGAAGTGACGGTTCAGGTGCTGGCTTATTTCTTTTTTGCCACAAGGTGAGTGCCAGCTGACTCTCTAGGCTGTACACCTCGCATAAAATCAGCCATTAACAGAGTATTTGTCCCTAAGCGCTTCTGGTAAATTAAGGCATAGCTAAGTACCGCTGCGACATAAGCTCTTGTTTCCTTGAATGGTATTGTTTCTATCCAGATGTCAGCCGGGAATTCTCGCTCAAGCTTGGTCCATCTAATAACCCTGTGAGGCCCCGCATTATAAGCTGCGGCGGCCAAGGCATAATGCCCGCTGAATTGATCCAGCATTTGCTTATAATAATAGGCACCAAATTTGATATTGGTCGATGCTTCTAATAAATCAGAGCTGGACTTTAAAGAAAAACTGATTTCTTTGGCAATTTGCTTGCCGGTACGTGGCATAACCTGCATCAGGCCTAAAGCCCCTACGGGTGATTGCGCTTTTTCATCAAACATGCTTTCACGTCTCACCAGGCCATAGATAATGGCTTGATCTAGCTGTTGGATATGTGCGTTCTGCTGGATTTTATCCGCATAATCAATCGGAAAGCGCAAGCTCACATCATCCCAGCTTTTGACCTTGGCAACCGTTAATATTGCCAGTTTATGCCATTGCCATTGCTGGGCTATTTTGGCTGCAATCAACAAATCATTGCCTTTAATATTGCGCAGTGCATTCCACCAGTTTAATTGTGCCTCTTTATCGCGTTGTAAAAGCCGGAATTCATTAATGACCTTAAAGCTTTTGCTGCTCAATAAAGCCGCTCTTTTTGCTTCGTCAAAGATAATCGGTTTATCTTGCAGACGATAATCCTGCTGTAAATAATCAGCGGCTATAAAACCATAATAATCGCGCTCTTTCGCCAGTTCAGCAAATAGTGCCAGGCCTTTT
>DAOVWV010000281.1 GCA_030636485.1 Methyloprofundus sp. | reverse complement strand
GATTGATTATTTTATTCATAACCAATTTGACACGCCCATTGGTACTTTCATTTTCAAACAGTGCAGCAATTATTACTTCATCTACCGCAGCCCACATAATAATCAAGATGCCATTATTAGAATTAACTTGAATAAAATTACATTCACCTAGTTTTGCATCATTCACTGCAAGAATTGATTCTTCTACTATGGATAAAATAAAATCTGATATTTTATTAATTTGGTATTTAGGTAGAGTTGTTTCTTGATGGATTATTTCTCTATTGATTGAAAAAATAGCCGACGATAAATGACCCTCTGTATTCACTAACGGGCTGAGTAGTTTTATCTCTTCTGCACTAAGACTATCCATATTTGAACAATTATTAAGTTTATCTTTTATTTCAAGCTTCATATTATTACTATAAATTAAAATATTTTACTTTGAAATTGATTTCACAGCAATAGATGCATCTCCTTACACACACCTTTTTAAACAATAACAATCAATACCTTACATAAAGATCGTAAAATTTAAGAATGCAGTAAAATCAAGGGCGACAGAGAAGTCTATAAAAACAACACAATGATAGAGCGCATTTATTTATATTCAATCTAATACTTGTGTGTAAGGAGATGACATAAACACAGACTACTAATATCCTGAATATTTGACCTGTTAATCAGCCAACTTTACAGCTCCCCCTGTCAAATAAACCTATTTATTGGTATTATCCCAATAAGGATATATACACTAACGGGAAAGCTATGGTAATTTATAATTCATTTCAAACATGATGTCAACTGAAAAGCCTAAGAAAAATTTACTGGATGATGTATGTAGTACGATGCGTCGGCTGCATTACTCCATTCATACTGAGCGTGCCTATAGTGACTGGGTTTTGCGCTTTATTAAGTTTCATCACTTTCAGGAAAGAGAGGTTTTATTGGTCGAGCCTGAGAAAAAGGTGGAGGATTTTTTAAACTACCTGGCTGTTCAAGAGAATGTAGCGGCTTCTACGCAGCATCAGGCTTTTAATGCCTTGATTTTTTTGTATAGTAAAGTTTTACTGTATCCTTTGGAAGGCATGGACACAACACGAACGCGTAAGGATAAAAGGGTTCCGGTAGTTTTAACACGCGAAGAGGTGCAGCAGGTGCTGGCTTTTATGGAAGGAACGCCTGCATTGGTGGTCAAGGTGTTATATGGCTGTGGTTTACGTATTAGCGAGGCTGTTCGGCTACGGGTGCAGGATGTTGATTATGAGACTAAACAGGTCACTGTGCGCAATAAAAAAGGGCTTTCTGAGCGGGTGACACCTTTTCCTGAAAAGCTGGAACCTTTGCTGGATAATCACTTGCTACGGGTTAAGGCGTATCATCAACGGGATTTGGCGGAGGGTTTTGGTACTGTTTATCTGCCTCATGCCTTGGCGCAACAATACCCTAATACGGAAAAAGATTGGCAATGGCAGTATGTTTTTCCCAGCAGTCGCCTGTCAGTCAATCCGCGTAGCGGCATTACCCAACGCAATCATGTTGACCAGTCTGTTATCAATAAGGCGATTAAGCAGGCGGTACGTAAATCGGGGATTGTTAAGAAAGTGAGTGCTCATACGTTCAGGCATAGTTTTGCGACACATTTATTACAGAAAGGCACTGATATTCGTACTATTCAGGCTTTGATGGGGCATAGGGACCTGGAGACAACAATGATTTATACGCATGTTTTAAAACAAGGCGGAGAGGGTGTGATAAGTCCTTTGGATGATTTGTAAGCCCCTTTAACAACACACAAAAATTCATATGCAACCCAAGTATCACACTATCTGTCTGATTATATTAATCGTCTTAATGAGTCAGGTAAGGAAAGTCTCCGCGACGGAAACCATAACGCCACAGGCTGAAACATTATTAACGCCAAGCCAACTTATCAGTGATGTATTAACCGCAAACCCCCAGCTGGAAGTTGCGCAGGCGACGTGGAAAGCTTCCGTTGCGCGTATAGATCAGCAAGCGAGCTTTGATGATCCCATGCTAAGTTATACGATGGCACCGCTGACCATTGGCAACGGTCAAACTGATTATGGACAGCGGATTGAAATTTCACAAAAATTGCCCTGGCCTGGAAAACTAGGCTTACGCAATGAAATGGCCAGCCATAAAGCAGAGGCAGTCCGGGAAACGATTAATGGTTTACGCCTGAAACTATCGGCAACGGCCAGATCACTGTTTGCAGACTGGTATTATATTGATCAGGCAATGCGTATAAATCAGTATAATCAGACGTTATTGACCGAGTTTCATGCCATTGCGCTGAGCCGTTATAGCACGGGGCTGGCGAGTAAGCAGGATGCTTTACGTGCAGCGATGGAGTTTGCATTGCTGGAACATCGGGCTATCGTGCTTAAGCGCGAGCAGCGTTCCATTCGTACACGGATTAATACTTTGCTTAATAAGCAGCCGGATAGCCGCCTGGCTTCACCCGCTGCTTTAGGGCAGGTTTCTGCCCTGCCTGCTGTAGAGTTACTGTATGAACAGGCTTTGTACGCGCGCCCGGAACTTAAAGTGCTTGCGGCAAGCCTTGCGGCGGCAAAATCTCAATCTGAACTGGCAATAAGAGAAAATTACCCTGATATTAGCCTGAAAGCGGGTTACAACAGTTTATGGGAAAACAGCAGCAAGCATTTTACCGTCGGTATCGGTTTTAACCTACCGCTATTCCAGGCCAAACATCGTGCGGCCGAAAATGAAGCCTTGGCGCAAATAAAACAATCCGAGTGGCAGAAAGTTGATTTTATTGCCAGACTTAGGGAAGAAATACAGATTAGTTATGACCGAGTCGATGAGAGTGTGCATGTGCTGAATTTATACCAACGTAAACTTCTGCCACTGGCTGAGGAAACGCTGGAGGCTGCAAAAGCAGACTACCAATCTGGCAAAGGGGATTTTTTAAACCTGATCAGTAGCGAAAAAAATTATATGCAAACTCAGTTACAAGTTGAACAAGCCCTGGCAGATACCCATCGCAGGCTTGCAGAATTAGAAAGTGCAATAGGGCATATACAGCCTTTATCCGTCAATAATACCCTAGTGAGTACAGTACAATGAAGCGCGCCCCTCTACTCTGGTCATTCATCATTATTCTTTGTCTGGCCGTTACTGCCTGGTTATTACGCCCTGCTACAGACAGCGTTGAAAAACAGTCCACTTTGCAAAATATCAGCCAAGACTACTTTGCCGGGCCCTTTAAGATACAGCTGGTCGTGAATCCAGAGCAACCTAGAGTGGGCAAAAATCAGTTAAAAATCATTCTGCGGGATAAGCATGATCAGCCAGTCAATCATGCCAGCATAAAGGCGGTGGCAGAAATGCCAGCCATGGGTTCTATGCCAACGATGTACGCACCCGCTGAAATCAGCACTGCACCCTCTGGGCTTTATCAGGGACAATTTGAATTGCCGATGATGGGAGCCTGGCCATTGACTCTGGCGATTGATGCAGGTGCAGAAGGGCAGGCACAGATCTCTTTTGATATGGGCACCAGCCGTAAAGGTCTGTCATTTTCATCGGCAACACCGAGTACCTTTGCCGCGCAGTCTGGCAATCAAGGTGGCTCACAATCCAG
>DAOVWV010000262.1 GCA_030636485.1 Methyloprofundus sp. | reverse complement strand
GCTCCCGCGTGGGAACGAGAAAAGCTACATCCGCCATGGATGCTCAGGCAGGTCGGCAAGTCCAACAACTTTAACCCCTGCTTGTGCGACAATATGATCATTTTCAACGGAACTGCCACTTACGCCAATCGCCCCAATAAGAATGCCGTCCTGATTGACAATGGGGAGTCCACCCGGAAAGGTAATTAATCCACCATTAGAGTGCTCAATACCAAATAGCGGGCCTGCGGGTTGCGAGAGTTTACCAATCTCACCAGTTGGCATACCAAAGTAGCAGGCTGTTTCTGCCTTTTTAATGGCAATATCAATACTTCCTACCCAGGCATTATTCATTCGCGCAAAGGATTTAAGGCTGGCACCGGAATCCACAACGGCAATACACATCTGAGTATTGGTTTCCTGCGCTTTTTTAATGGCGGCCTCAATAACGAGTTGAGCTTCTTCATAGGATACATGCATCGTCTTCTCCTGCCTTATAGGCTGATTTATAATTAAAAACTATACGTAACAAACGTCGGGAAATAAAAAATACGATCTTACATAGGTGCCTGATTCTTCTTATACGCCCGTCTAAATTATTTAGCAAGCCTGAATTAAGGCTTATTCTGTACTTATTTAAAGTACTCTAAGGCAAGTTCAGTTGCCGCAGGGTAATTGAGTTTTCCCGTCGCCAGCACCGGTACCTGTTCTACCCGCATAAATTTTTTCGGCAAGCTTAAACTTGGGACATTATGTGCAAGTTTGTTAAGTTCTTTGCTATTGGCATTTTCCTGAGTAGTGATTAATACCAGTTGCTCACCTTTTTTCTCATCAGGAATACAGACAATAGCATGCTGTGCTTCTGGCCAGATATCATTAATAATCTGCTCGGTTGCGGTTAAGGAAATCATTTCACCGCCAATTTTTGCAAACCGCTTGCTACGGCCGCGAATGGTCACATAACGTTCTTCATCAACATGCACGATATCCCCGGTATCATACCAACCTTCACCGTAGATTGAGGTGGGGGGGATAAGCTTTCCCGGGTTATCTGTCAGCAGATAACCTTGCATAATGTTTTCACCATATAGGTGGAGCTTTCCTGCATTTTCAATACCCGGAACCGCTTCTAATTTATACTGCATACCGGGTAATAAGCGTCCAACCGTCCCAGCTTTATTAAACATCGTGGTATTAACGGCAGCAACCGGGCTGGTTTCTGTTGCACCATAGCCTTCCAGGACACGAATACCAAATTTATCCGCCCATAACTGACGGGTGTTCTCATGCAGTTTTTCCGCCCCTGCAACGACATAACGGATATTAAAAAAATCATAGGCATGAGCTTTCTTGCCATAAGCCGCTAAGAAGGTATTGGTACCGAAGATAATTGTGGCATTGGTTTCATAAGCCATTTCGGGAATAATGCTGTAATGCAATGGCGAAGGGTAGAAAAAGGTCGTCATGCCATTCATAATCGGTAGCATGGTGCCCACGCTAAAGCCAAAAGAATGAAACATGGGCAAAAAGTTGAGCACGGTATCCTTTGCATTAAAGTTAATGCGCGCAGACACCTGTTTGTGGTTAGCCAGTATATTCTTATGAGACAGGACAACACCTTTGGGTGTACCTTCCGAACCCGATGTAAAAAGTACCACAGCTGGGTTATCAGCTTTGTGTTGCAGGCGCTCATACCAGAGATGTACCGTTTTAGCCTGTGCCAAAGCCGTCAGTTTATTTATTATGCTGATATGTGGGACAAGGTCTTCTAAATACACCAGCTGGATATTTTTAGCCAATATCTCAGCATCTTTCTGGAATTTTCCCAGATCAATAAAGCGACGTGAGGTTAAAACCGTTTTGATTTGTGCCGTATGGCAGGCAGAAAGCATACCGTTAGCTCCCATCGAATAATTGAGCATTGCGGGCACACGCTCATGTAACTGTAAACCCAGTACAACATTCAGGGTTTTTGAGCTATTAGGCAGGTAAACACCCACATTTTCATCTTTAGTGGTGATTTTTGCCAGCGCATTACCTATCGCGAAAGAGCGCGTAATCAGGGTGTTATAGGATAAAGGAATACGATCCAAATCTTCTGCAACGGTATGTTTGCCGCCATGAATCTTTTTCGCGTCCAGTAAAGCAGAAAACAGAGTTTGTTGATAATGGCTCGTGGTAAACATCATATCCGTCATGATGTCAGTGAGTATCAGCCCCGATACATGACGACGGGCTTTGCCGCGTAGTTCGTCGGCAACGGATATTTTGGTGGGCGGTAATATCTGTAGGGTGATTTTAGGAAACAGGCGCAACCGGACAATATCCTGTAAACGTGAAAAATGGGTATACTGCGCACCTTCGATACGGATAGGCAGGATAGTTGCACCTGATTTATCCGCAACCATACCTGTACCATCGTATATTTTCATCAGTGAACCGGTCACGGTAATGCGTCCTTCCGGAAAAATAACGGTTTTACTGGGTTTCTGTAAATAATGAATCAGGTTTTTTAAGGAAATAGGGTGGGTGGGATCCATGCGAAAAACATGGGACAAGCCAAGGAAAGGCTTTAACCACCAGCGTTCGGCGATATGGCTGTTAATGGCAAAGGTGATTGTATCCGGCAGAAACACCCCCAGTAATAAAGGGTCTAGAAAGGAGGTGTGGTTAGCGATAATCAGTACGCGATCCCCGGCCTTTTTATAATTCTCCAAGCCTTGTACTTCAACGCGATAAATAAACGTGAGTAGTTTATGTAAAATTATTTTTAACATAGTATTTCCGGTTTAGATGCTATAGGGCGGACTTTAGTCTGCTAATTTATGTAGGGCGGTATTATAACATTTGCAAGCGGGATATTGAGTTTTGCAGGTGGAGTAGGGTAAGGTTTAGTATAGTAAGTGACTTAGTTCCCACACTCCGAGACTGTAAAAGTATTGATCAAATGAGAAGTTATCTATAATATTGAAATTTTTGAATACTTTCACCAGCTCTCCGCACAGAAACAAGGAAAACAACAATGTTAGCGACTGATTTAACGTTACCCGTACTCTATTCTTTTCGTCGTTGTCCTTATGCAATGCGGGCGCGTATGGCGTTAAAGATAAGCGGTTGTCGAGTATGTCTGCGCGAGGTGGTCTTGCGCGATAAGCCTCAGGCACTACTGGCATGCTCAGCGAAAGGCACAGTGCCGGTATTGGTCTTAGCTAATGGCACAGTGATTGATGAAAGCCGGGATATAATGCAATGGGCTTTAAGTCAGAATGACCCTGAACAATGGTTTCCTACCGAAAAGGGAGGGCTGTGCATATCAATTAAACAGCTACTCGATAGCAATGACTATGAATTCAAAAATAATCTGGATAGATATAAATACCCGAACCGTTACCCAGAACAAGAGCCTGAATACTACCGTGCCCAGGCTGAGCAGTTTCTGGCAATACTGGAAGCCAGGCTAAACACGCACCAATTTCTTATGGGGGAGAGGGTCTCCACGGCAGATATTGCTATTTTCCCCTTTATACGCCAATTTGCCCATGTTGATAAAAAGTGGTTTGAACAGGCAGCCTATCCGCGATTACAGAGCTGGCTAGACTGCTTTATTCAGGGAGAATTATTTAATGCGGTGATGCAGAAATACTCACCTTGGGAAGAGAGTTCAGAAGCTATTGTTTTTTGAGTGTAAGTCTTGCGAAATACGAAATGCAAAACGTTCTCGTATAATTTACGTTTATTTCGTATACCATCTGGGGTCAGGAAGTTATCGCGGGAAATAGAGAAGGTGATTGTTAGACTTCACGCGGCGACAGTTGCGGGGCTTTAGTTATTGGCCTAACTTTATTCGTTAGG
>DAOVWV010000091.1 GCA_030636485.1 Methyloprofundus sp. | reverse complement strand
TATCAGCGAGGCATGGATGTGGTCTCGTGGGGAAAGCAAAATGTTAAATGCCCCAGCCGATCGGCTGGTTAGAGCGAAGTATAATCGCAAATTATCGGCTGAAGAAAGGCTTTGGGATAGTGTCGATAAACAAGATGTTATGAGCCGTATTAGCTTCATTAAGCCGCGAAAAAAAGGTGAGAAATCACGTCAGGTTCAGCAAGAAATTAAAGTGCTACGCTGTACTTTTCCGGTGAAGGGGAAAGAAGGTATTGAAAAAAGCCTTAATCATGGCCATGATTATTGCCTGGCAAGTGATGTATCTTATGCGCTTAGGCCGCGTCTGTCCTGATTTACCTGCTGATCTTATTTTTGATTCTTTAGAGTGGAAATCATCTTATGTTTTACTGGAAAAGGCGATTCCAAAAAACACACCTACACTTAATGCAGTGCTTAGAAACCTAGCGACATTAGGAGGGTTTTTAGGGCGAAAATCGGATGGTGACCCTGGCGCTAAAAGCATTTGGGTCGGTTTTCAACGGATTCAAGATTGCGTATATGGCATTCAAATGGCTCGCAAGCTAGAAGGTCTGAGTTAATAGTTGTGTGTAAGGAGATGAATTTAAGTAAGGTATTTGTATGCTAATGTATACTTCGCGCGGTTACGATCCACTGCCATTAAGTTAAGGAATAAAGTTTTATTAAACATAGCGTTAAATGTAGGTTGGATGAGATTTTTTATTGCGCAGCATTAAAAAACGAAACCCGACATAGAGGGATACTCTGAAATGTCGGATTTCGTTATCTACGCTACGCTAGATAAGCTCATCCAACCTACAACATAACTCATTGTTTATTTTATGTTTAACTCTTAACTTACTGGCAGGGCCCCAGAAGCTACGCTTAAAATATCCATCCCTAAAGTATAAGTGTAAACCGCACTTGGTTGAAACTCTATTTTTACATCATTAATAACACACTCTTGAGATAATGTTTTTGTTGTCACAAGACCATTGTTTAAATTATTTTTCTTTACATACTCAATAAAACCTTTCAATATTCTAGAATCAGAACAAGGGAGGTCTGACCACTTAACTTCTACACACCAAGAAGGTTTTTGTTTTGTAGTATCAAGCCAGACAATATCTACTTCGCCAGTTTTCCACCTAGCATAATGTAAACTATCAATATTTTGACTATGAAACCATTGACTAAATATTGCTGTCTCAGTGAGAGCCCCCATTGCTTCATGATCATCCGTCACTGGGCCAAATAAAGCAGCACGCATTGATGGGTTTGTTAAATAGACTTTAAAAGTGGTTGCTCGCTTAAATTTCTTGGATGATATATCAACGCGGTTAACAATTTTAATTAAAAATGCTGCCTCTAAATATTCGATATACTTTTTAATTGTATTTTTTGAAACGCCAGATGATTTTGATAACGCGTCTAGTGTAATTTCATTGCCCGTATTATAAGCTATCGTCGTAAATAATTTATTGAGCTCTTGTACATCATTAATACCATAAAGACTTGGTAAATCCCTTAGTAAGACTTTATCAATAATATCACTTTTGATATACCTAGCACTGTCAGCCTGAATTAAGCTTGAAAAAACAGCTTCAGGATACCCACCAAAGTTCAAATAATTAATGAACTCTTTATTTAGGTTTCCTATATCCTTAGCCTTATGCCAATGGCTTTCTTTTAATACTATTAATTCATCAGCTTTTCCAATAAATGATATGTACTCAGCAAATGTCAATGGAGGTAAAAGAAAATCAGTAAAACGTCCAGCTCCTGATTCTTTACTTTTAAGTTTTAATGCGGCAGCAGCGGATCCGGTTGCAATATATTGATAAGAGGGGTATGAATCAACTAAAGATTTTAAATGGACTTCCCAATCAGCTAAGTATTGTACTTCATCAAAGATGATAAAAACTTGAGAATCCCTCTTATGCTCAAATTCAGCTTGAAATATATTTACAATTTTTTCCAAAGAAAGACCAGTGTATATAGGTGTTTCAAGTGAAACATATAAAATATTTGTAGGGGAGATGCCTTGATTTAATAAATGATCGATTGCGTGATAGACCATAACTGTTTTTCCAACGCGTCGAGGCCCCATAAGAACAGTTGCCCGATTAATAGATGTCTCTTTAATTAACGCAAGAAATGAATCAAAGTAAAAGCGTCGGGGGTAGTCTCTATAGCGCTTTTCTATTTTAGATGTTTCCCACCATAGATTATCAAAATAAAGGCGGTTTTTAATTTCTTTGGAAGAGATGGTTAGCACAAGGACACCTAAGCTAAGATCAAATAATTGATCTTAATAGTATCATGCTTCTATAATGAGTCAAGAGTCCCTCATATTTTTTAAGCTGTGTTTCTTAGCCCGATGGGGTGTGGCCTTGGTGGGGGAGCCTGTATAATACCAGCACGTGTTATTACCCGGCTAAGGGGCGAGAATTCAAGCATGACTCATTGACTGATGACGTATTTTTTACCAACCTATATTTGAAGCAACAAAAAATGACCCAAGAAAACTTAACATTAGATCAGGTAAATCAGGAAACCTCAAAAATTCCATGGTCAGAACTACAGCGGTTTTTTGCCCAGGGACTTGCTGTTTATGTCTCTTCTGATCTGGATTTGCTCACCGTAGCCGAAGCCTTTAACAAGGATGATAAATTACTGGTCGAGCAGTGGATGCAACAGCAACAAGTTCACCTGGTTTCTGACCAGCAGGCTGCTGAATGGATACAAAAAGACCTATTGGTTTGGGCTGTGGTTATTAAGCCATGGATACTTATTCAAAATATTTAAAACTTTAGCTACTATTACCTTGATAAATCGTACAACTTGTACCAAACTTCATTAATACAAAAACCAAGACTCCTATTACCCTTAGCCAAAGAGGCCCCTATGGAAAGAAATGATGCAATGTCCTTCATCCTTAAGTTATTAAAACTTATGCTTGAAAAAGATGGCTCGGACTTATTTATTACTGCGGGTTTTCCACCTGCCATGAAAATAAAGGGGACTATGACCCCAGTGTCAAAACAACCTCTCTCTGCAAATGATTCAAAAGCACTGACCCAGTGCATCATGAATGATAAACAGTTAAAGGAATTTGAAAACACCAAAGAATGTAATTTTGCCATCTCACCAGGGGGGCTGTGTCGTTTTCGAGTCAATGCCTATGTTCAACAAGGTCAACAAGGCTTGGTATTACGAACCATTGCCGCTGTCATTCCTAGCTTTGAACAGCTCGGGCTACCTTCAATACTAAAAGACCTTATCATGTCCAAAACTGGCTTGATTATTATGGTCGGTGGAACAGGCTCGGGTAAATCGACCTCTATGGCCTCTATGCTGGATCACCGTAATGAAAATAGTTACGGTCACATCATCACTATTGAAGACCCTATCGAATATGTACATAAGCATAAAAACTGCGTTATTATGCAACGTGAGGTAGGCGTTGATACGGATGGCTGGGAAATCGCATTACACAATACCTTACGTCAGGCACCTGATGTCATTGTACTGGGAGAAATACGAGATAAGGAAATCATGAATTTTGGGGTAGAATTTGCCCAGACTGGACATTTGGCACTTGCCACATTACATGCAAACAATGCCAACCAGGCCATCGACCGTATTCTGGGTTTCTTCACCACCGAAACACAGAAAAAGCTAATGCAGGATCTGTCTTTAAATGTACGCGCCATTGTCTCTCAACGCTTGATTAAGACAATTGATGGTGGCCGCTGCGCTGCCATTGAAATTCTTATTAACACACCTCTGATTTCAGATTTAATTGCCAAAGGCGACGTATCGGGCATTAAGCCCATTATGGCAAAATCACGCGAACTGGGAATGCAGACCTTTGATCAGGCAATTTTTGATCTCTATCAGGCAGGTAAGATTGGCTATGAAGAAGCAATTAGAAATGCAGATTCAGCCAATGAACTGCGTTTAAAAATCAAGCTTGCCGGTGGCAGTGATGGCGGTTTCAACGAGCTATCCTTAGAATCCACTGATGATGAGGATCAAATCTAGTACAGCCCCATAAGCTTGTGGAAAAAGCCATCCATCACGCACTTATGGCGTATCCTGCTAACGGCATGCAGGAATCACGGATTTTGCATCGTTCAGATGCCAGTGGATACACTTAATTAACAAAAAACCGACACTATGGATATCACCCCCTATATAAAATTAATGCTCGACAAAAAGGCCGACAGTTTATTTTTTTCGACGGATTCAGTACCGCATTTACGACTATCAGGACAGGACAAAGCTGTTGGCAAAAGTATACTCAACAGTGCGGCACTCAATGCTATTTTTACAGAGCTGACTGATTACACGCAACAAGTCCAATTCTCCGCCAACAAAGCACTCAAATTTTCAGCGCCTTTAATTGATAAACAACACTTTATCATTGATATTGAAGAACAAAGCGACAAGCTATCCATCACTATCAGCAAAGATAACTCCACCTCCAAAGCTGAAACAGAAACAGCCTCATCCGCAAGTCCTGTTGCGGAAAATATACAGGTACTGGGTACTGCCCCCGAAGGAGACCTGGATATTCTTCCTTATCTGACAAAGATTATACAATTGGAAGGGTCTGACTTGTTTATTACCTCTGGCTCTCCAGTTAAAACCAAGATTCATGGCTCAGCCGTTCAACTAGATAGCTTCCTGCTCACGCCCGAGCTTACCCAGTCGGCTGCGCATGCCATTATGAATGAAGAGCAGATTGAAGAATTCGAAAAAACCAAAGATCTGGATTTTGCCATCGGTATGCCCGATGGCAGCGCCCGTTTTCGGGTGAATGTATTTTATCAGCGCCGCACAGTGGGTATCGTCTTACGCTTAATCCCCTCTGTGATCCCTACAGCCGAAGAGCTCAATCTTCCCGAGGTTCTATCCGAATTGATTATGGTTAAACGCGGCCTACTGTTGATGGTAGGTGCGACCGGCTCAGGTAAGTCAACATCGCTAGCTGCAATGATTAATCATCGCAACATGAATGCAGCAGGGCATATTTTAACCATTGAAGATCCTGTTGAGTTCTCACATCCGAACTTAAAATCCATTGTCAACCAGCGAGAGGTCGGAGTCGATACCGCTTCTTATGCGCGTGCCCTAAAAGCAAGCCTACGTGAAGCACCCGATGTTATTTTAATCGGTGAGATACGTGATCGTGAAACAATGGAAGCTGCATTAGAGCTGGCCAACACGGGGCACTTATGTATTTCTACCTTACATGCCAATAATGCCAACCAGGCTATGGAGCGTATTATCAATATGTTTCCACAAGTGCAACATAAACAGCTGTTTATGGATATATCCACCAACCTGAATGCGGTTATTTCCCAGCGCTTGATCCCCGATGTACGGGGTAAACGCTGTGCTGCAATTGAGATCCTGATCAACACGCCACATATAGCCAGTTTAATTTTAAAAGGTGACTTGCATGAAATTAAAGAAGCGATGAAAACCAGTGGTAACAAAGGCATAAAAACGTTTGACGATGCCTTGCTGGGGTTATACAAAGATGAGCTCATTACTCTGGAAGAAGCACTGAAAAATGCAGACTCGCGTAATGATCTGGAAGCAAAAATTAATTTTGGTTAATTTATGCCTCATAAACAGCAAGCCTCCCCCTTTGAGTTCATTAATGATGTAAACGTCAGTACTGTAGCAAAGACCATCATCGTGCTGGGAGCCGAACGTAGCGGCACCTCGATGACTGCACAGCTGCTCCATGCCATGGGTGTATCCATGGCACCCCAGTTAAATGCTACCGGGCAAGACCCTGAATTTTCACGTTTATATTATGCACCTCTAGACCTAGAGAGCGCTAAAAAACTGATTGAATTGCGCAACAAAGCAGCGATATGGGGTTGGAAATTTCCAGGTAATGTAAGCCCTGCATTATATAATCTAACCCGCTCACCTCATTTTATAGTGATGCTCCGGGATCCATTGGCTTTGGCAAGAAGAATCCAAAAAGCCGAGGACTGGCGACTTGCACCTGCAATCCGCAGAGTGAGCGAGCAACAAGCTAGTATTGCTGAGTTTATTGCGAGCACGAAGTCTCCGGTTTTGCTGATTCATTATGACAGCAGTCTTCAACATCCTGAGCAGCTTATTAAAACTGTTGCGGAGTTTTCAGGCATTCAATTAAGTCATGAAAAAATGACGGCTGCAAAATCAGTCATTAAACCTGGCAATCCTGCCTATGAAAAGGCTTCTTCAGCATCGACACTGCATTGCCATATAGAAACGCTAGGGCCTGACAACATCTTAGGCTGGGCTAGGAATAGAACAACCCCTGAAACCCCCGTAAAAATTCATTTGCGTATTGATGGCCACTTAGTCGAATCAATCACTGCCAATCATTACAGAGCGGACCTGGAAGACAGCTTAATGGGTAATGGCCGCTGGGCATTTTCTATACCTTTGGCCACTCATTTATCAGATAGCTTAGTCCATACTATGGAACTATCCGTTGCATCTGAAGAATTATGTACTGTGGTGTATAAAGCTCAGTATCAGAAATAAAATGCTTCTTCCATTAAATATGAGCGTATTTGAATGAGCTGAGACTGAAAATATAAGTACTTCATCCAGACAATGGACGACTAATAAAAAACTAGCGGCCATTATAGAAACAAGTACCTTGAGCGAACAAGGATGGCTAAGCTTGTCG
>DAOVWV010000086.1 GCA_030636485.1 Methyloprofundus sp. | reverse complement strand
TGCATTCCGTGACGCAGAGCGTCACAAACTGCATTTCCAGGCAGAGCGACACTGCCTTAACTTAATGACCGTGACGCAGAGCGTGGGAACGAGGAGGTGTGCCTATAAACCCGCCGCTTCTTTTTCTTCTAGCATCTTATTGTAATCACGCAGCTCTTTTTTAGTGAGTCCGGCACCGGTAAACACATAGCGTTGCTTTTCTTCTTTTTGTTTCTTTTTGCGCAGTGCTTCCGTATGTACGTATTCTTCCCATTTTTCAATACTCATTTTCTGGAATTCGCCCACAATCGGATTGAATTCTAAATGCTGAATATCGGGGTGACGCTCTTGGCCTAGCATTTCTTCCGCTAGAATATAGGTATCTTCGCCTAGCAAAGGGATGATATATAGCTTATTGGCAATCCATATAACGGTTTTACGCAAACATTTAGGCACGGGTTTATTGATAAAAGGAATTTCCAGCGGCCCCAATAAAAATACGAAAAAACAACGGGTATTACCTTCATCCATCGGTGTCATAAACAGCCAATGCAGGTATTTGTCAGCGGTATTAGATCCCTGGTAAGGGTACTGATACCATAAGGTCATATCTTCAAGCCCCGCGCCTTTTTTCTCTCCCGCAGTCTTTACGGCACTACTTTGACTCATATCCGTTTCATAATCAATCCAGATAGTGTCCCCTTCACGACGAGAACCTTTTAGGTGAGGATTAGTGAAAGGTTTAAATTTGCGGTGTAAAAAGGCATGGTTAAAGTCACATACGTTTTCTAGCATCATGCTGTAATGCGCTTTTAGTTTTACATCAATAGGAATAAATTCCCATGGATTCTCCTGATCGAGTTGCGGTATGGCAGGAATTTTAACGGTTTCCGATAGCGCAGGGTCACCTGGAAATACCCAGATTAAACCGTATTTTTCCTGTACTGGATAGGCGTTGACTTTGATATTGGGGAGTTCGCTCTTGCCTTTGCCCTTGCCGAGTTCATGAGAAATACCCGTACACTGACCACAGCCATTAAAATTCCAACCATGATATTGGCAAATAATTTCATCGCCTTCGACAATGCCAGAACTTAAGCGTAATTGGCGATGAGGGCAGCGGTTTTCAATCGCGTGAACCTTTCCGCTGTCACCGCGATAGAGCGCGATAGGACTTTTCCAGAAAATAACCTCAAGTGATTCGCCTTTTTTAAGGTTCTTGCTTTCTTCCATGGCATACCAGTAATTACCACTTAGACCCATGGTGCGCACTAACTCACGGCGGCTTTTCGGTTGTTTTTCTTCTGTACTCATAGTTGCTCCAAATAATGGCGTATTCTTTATAAGGTTATTATAACAGCAAGTAACGTGTTATTTATTAAAAATAGCAATGCGCACCATCACCAAAAAACCTTTCAGTTTTTGTAATAAACTGGCTTCCGGGCGCAATTTTTCATGGCCGGGAAGCGGGTGTCCTTTGGCCAGCTTGCCAATTTTTTCTTTGACAGCCGGATCCAGTTTACCCGCCGCAGCCAGTTCAAAGAATAAGGCTTTGGTATTGCCTAAATCAAAGAAGTCCCTTTGCCATTCCCATTTAAAATCACCGCCATAACGGAACCAGGAGCCACCGAT
This sequence comes from Methyloprofundus sp., assembly GCA_030636485.1. Classification (GTDB taxonomy): domain Bacteria; phylum Pseudomonadota; class Gammaproteobacteria; order Methylococcales; family Methylomonadaceae; genus Methyloprofundus. The sequence continues at coordinate 5,322 of DAOVWV010000086.1, read as the reverse complement.
ACCTTCAACCGTGTAGTTGGAGCCGTCTTCTCTTTTCGCGGGGGAGACCTGGGTCCACAAACCGATCACTTCGCCCTGCTTTTCATCAATTAAAATACGGTGATAAGGGTATTTCCATTGTTCAAAACCCTCCATCTGCTCACCGAGCGCCCATTTTTCAATTTCTTCACGGTTACGCGCAACAAATTCTTCATTCGGGCCGATATTCCAACGATATTCTGCATCATCCGTATACATCGCGCCTAAATATTTAGGCCAGTCGCTATTGATCTCGGCCTGACGATTCGCTTCTAGCCAACGCTCAACCATTTCTTCAAGTTCTGCTCTTGGGTATGCTGCCATGGTGTTTCCTTATTTCTGTTTAATTTTGATTGCGCCTGTTGGACAGTATCTCGCTGCTGCTTGAGCTTTTTTGAGTAAAGCATTGTCCGGTGTTTCCTGTAATACCGTTAACGTGCCTTTGTCATCAACCTGGAAAATCTCTGGGGCTTCGGCCATGCAGTTTGCATGTCCCTGACATAGGTCATAATCAACTTCCACTTTAAAATGCGTTTGATCATTGGCTGTCTCGCTAGCCTCATTTTTATCTGCGCTTGCTGCTTGTTGAATAGTGCCACGCTTGATATAACGCACCCTACAAGGTGAGCCAGGCTGTACCACCATTTGTTTGTAATCATCCTGATAGCTTTCGGGTGGGTCAACTAATTCAAATTTATAGCGGCGTAAAAGAATGGCATAAATCGCTTTTAGCTGTAACATGGCAAAGGCATTACCGCTACATTTATGTCGCCCACCGCCAAATGCAACCCAGCTAAAGGGGATGGCATCTTCCTGACGTTCTTCAGTAAAACGGTCAGGGTCAAATACTTCCGGGTTAGGGAAGATTTCAGGAATACGGTGTGAAACCCGTGGGGATACGCACACGTACTTACCCGCTTTAATAACATAGTCTTTAAAAGGTAGATCTTTGGCGACTTTACGAATAAGCATAATTAGCGGCGGATGCAAACGTAAGACTTCTTTAATAACGCGCTCAAAAATGGGAATTTCACGTAAAGATTGGAAGGTTACTTCGCCTTCATGCCCGTATAATTCATCAAACTCTGCAAGTACCCTTTCCATTTCCTTGGGGTTACGAGCCAGTTCTAAAGTAATCCAGGTGGCTGTTCCTGCCGTTGTATGGTGACCTGCGAATAAAGTTCCAATGAGCAAACCGGTAATTTCATGTGGCGAGAGCGCACTGCCGTCTTCATATCGTGTATCAATCAGCATTTGAAAAGCATCGTCGCTTTTTTCTTCTTTTTTGGCGCGTTTTTCGATAATTTCAGTCACCAGTTCCTGTAGGCGTACTCGTGCTTTGTCACGGCGGCGTAAAATAGGAATAGGCAGGTATGGAAATATAAACGCCAAGGGGTGCATGCCGTTTTCTAAATCATGATAAAGATGAGAAAACTCCTCATTCAATTCATAACGGAATTCATCGCCCAATAAACAATGACTGGATGTGTAGATCGTCAATTGCTTCATAAACTCTAATAAATCAACCTCTCCTTTATCCCCCCAGTCCTTGATCGCTTCTTCGACTTCCTGAACAATAATTTGGGAGTAGGTGCGCATGGGCTTATCGCGCAATACTGGCATGAGCATTTTTAGTTGCTGATCTTTAATATGCGGTGGTGCATCAAAAACCACCCCTTTACCAAAAATAGGGGTCATCACCTTATAGGCTTCATTTTGATCTAGCTGATCGTCAGGTGCACGAAAGAAGGCTTCATTACCCTCTGGGCCAGTAAGAAGAATCATTTGCTGGTGAAATAACCGAAACTCCCCAATTTCGCCAAGCTTGCTTCTAAGCAGGCTCATATACTCGTAGGGGTTTTTGCCAAATTTGAGCATATTTCCTATCAGAGGTAGGGCGCCAGGCATTTTTTGAGGTTCTTTACTGGTTGAAGTTTGCTGTGCAGTCATAAAAGGGTCTCTTGCTAGGATTTTGCTGAAAATCAGTTTATTCTCAGTGTAGAGTAATAAACTGCTTCAGAGTCTTGGATGGTTTTATGATAAATCTTGTTGATTTTACGCTGTGCTTGCATAATGTACAAACTATCTTGTATAGAAAATGAACGCAAAAATGTGCATTGCGGACAATATTCCTATAATGATTAAGGTATATTTTATAAGTATATAAAAACCATAGGGTTTTCGGTATTTAATAAAAAAGAATCAACCGACGAGCATTATGACCCCTTAAGAACCACCTTAAGAGTACTCTATAATATTAATGATGTTAACAGCCCAGGTACCTATATTAAAGCACGCTACTGTCTATTTGTTGATTTTGTTCGCCACAGTTATGCAAAAAATGAAGCATATTTTTTATAGCAGCTGGGTGCCGTTGAGATAGGTTTTGTAGGGGAGGGAAGGTGTTGGTTATTTGAAATGCAAAAACATGTTTTTGTATTCCTTCCTCGCTGTCATCAATGCAATGACTTAAACGCTGTAATATTGGATTTATCTAGTGCTTAGGTTCCGTGATACAAGGGTGCTGGGCTATGCTGTCTTCCTATTGTTTCTCGGTATGTTATTGAATAGCTTGTGGGTTAACGTTTATAGTGAGTGGTTGAATGTGATGTAATATCCGGTTACAATAATAAATTTACTAGGCTGAAGTAGACTAATAATACTTCAGGTTCACAAAATAAAAATATTGTAAAGGTACAAATGAAATCAAAAATTATGTTGGTAGCGGGCATTGTCTTGCCTATCATGTCAAGTAATGCTTATGCTTCTTTTATCGGTTGGGATGGTGAAATCCATACGGGTAATTTTAAATTATCATTCTCCAATGTATCTGACCAAGATATATACATTCAGTCAATTACGGTGGATTTGTCAGCTTCAAATGCGGAGTTTGCAACAGAGTCTAATGGTACTTTTATTGATCCTGTACCCTCTTATGAAGATGGTTCAATCAATAATGTTCATTGGACAGGTCAGGATGGAGATGGTGTGGATGGGGATGGTATTAACGGTTTAAGTGCAAATTACTCTACAGCTAATTATGCTGATACCGGATTTCTAGGTGACCTAGCTACGGATATTACTGATGGATTACAAGTGGTGACGTTTAATTTTAATGATTTTAATCGAGATGAAGCCTGGGGGGTGACTACTTATTTCCGTCATGTCAGCACTGGAGAAAGAGCTGCTGGCGGGGATATGAATGGCGTACAGGTTTCTGTAACCTTGCTTGGTAATAATAATGAGACCGAGGTGCTTTCTTATATGTTTTCAGGTCTAGGCGGTAAAAAAGGCTCTTTTCCGATGGGGCAAAATGTATATACTGGTGATGCCATTCCTTTTAACCCCGAGTCATTTCTTCAGCCAGTAGGATCCGGTCCGGTCGTTCCCAACCCAACTGTTCCTGCCCCTGCTGTAATTTGGCTGCTGGGTAGTGGTTTAGTTGGATTAGTGGCGGTGCGCCGTAGAAAAAAAAGGTAAACGCTATTTTTTCTAGATTTTGGTTGTGTAGTATTAAGCTGGGTAGCTAATAAGTTCTGTGAAGTGCGACAATCTGTCGCGCGTCAATATGCCACATTTTCAGCTAACGTGTATTTCGATAGAATAGCTGCAACTTATAGATACACACTCCTACCTCCAAACAGGACTGTTAAGTTTTTTATGCGTTTAGTTGCCAAACCAACTAAGCGCATTTTTTTTGCCTGTTATATTCTGCTTTATTCCTATCCGGATTTGAACGCGTACTGCGTTTCAAGGTCATTTATTTGAGTCATCATAAATAGTCATATTTAATGGTGAATAATTGACATTATCATGCTACGCGGTAAAATTGGGGGTTAATTTCGATTTAGACTAGGAAGGCTTTATCAAGTACTTGAGAATTGAGTACCTTAAATATTATTTTACAGAAGTAGGAAGCTATATAAATGAGTCATACCTTATATGAAGCAAACGCACAGCGTGTACAGCGTTGTGAGCTAGCCGTTCCAGGGTCAAGCCCGGAAATGTTTGAGAAAGCATTAAACAGTGGCGTGGATGTTATTTTTCTTGACCTTGAAGATGCCGTCGCACCTGATGATAAGCTGCAAGCGCGTAAAAATGTAATTAAAGCGATTAATGAGCTGGACTGGGCGGGCAAGGGCATTACCGTATCAATACGCATTAATGGTTTGGATACGCAGTATATGGTGCGTGATATTGTTGATTTGGTTGAGCAATGTGGCGAGAAAATAGATACCATATTAATTCCTAAAGTAGGCGTTTACAGCGATGTCTACATGGTTGAGTGTATGCTTAACCAATTGGAAATGCAGCAAGGCATGACTAAAAAAATTGGCATTGAATGCTTGATTGAAACCGCACTCGGTATGGCCAATGTTGAAGATATTGCCAAACAAGGGTCTATTGGTGGGCGTTTAGAAGCATTGCATTTTGGCGTTGCTGATTATGCAGCAAGTAATCGTGCAAGAACCACTAATATAGGTGGCTTGAATCCTGACTATCCTGGTGATCAATGGCATTTTGCCATTAGTCGTATGACGGTTGCCTGTCGTGCCTATGGTCTGCGCGCAATTGATGGACCTTTTGGAGATTTTAAAGACCCAGAAGGTTATAAAGATGCCGCAAGAAGAGCGGCAGCATTAGGCTGTGAAGGTAAATGGGCAATTCATCCCTCGCAAATTGTTTTGGCAAATGAAGTGTTTACGCCACCCGCCTCAGAAGTGGATAAAGCGAAGCGTATTTTAGAAGCATTGAAAGCAGCGGCAGCACAAGGTAAAGGTGCAGCAGCATTGGATGGGCGTTTGATTGACGCGGCTTCTGAGAAGATGGCGAATAATGTGGTCAATACGGCCGCTGCCATTGCTGCCAAGGCATAGAAGAAAGTAGATATAGAGATAAAAGGTCGCTTATGCGGCCTTTTTTGGTTAAATTGTTGGTTATTTTATTAAGAGGATGCTATGGATATTCATGAGTATCAGGCAAAAGAAATTTTAGCCGGTTATGGTGTTAAAATTGCGGAAGGTGGATTAGCATATAGTCCAGAAGATGCGATACAGCGTACCAGAGAAATTGGTGGAAATGTTTGGGCGGTCAAGGCTCAAATCCATTCAGGTGCACGTGGTAAAGCAGGCGGCGTTAAGATTTGCTTTAGCCATGAAGAAGTTGAGGCAGCGGCTGATAGTATGCTGGGTAAGCGTATGGTGACTCATCAAACTGGCCCGGCGGGTAAGGTATGCTCGCGTTTATATATAGAAGCAGGCACAGAGATAGAGAAAGAGCTGTATTTTAGCTTTTTGGTTGATC
>DAOVWV010000373.1 GCA_030636485.1 Methyloprofundus sp. | reverse complement strand
GGGTTAAATAATGCAGGGCTTGGTCAAGGTCATCACGCATAGGCTGAAGGTCGCGTAATTGTGCTTGTTCAAGAAATGCTGCGTGAACATCAAGCTTTGTGCTCCCTGCTTGCAGGTCTTTTTGAATCTTTGCAAAAATGGGGTTGCTGAGCCCATGAGCGGTTAGATCAATGCCTGCAACGATAAACTGATCAGAAAAATAGTGCGCGATTTCAGCGTAACGGCCAATATGCTCATTCATGCCATGAACCATCAATATACAGGCTTTAGCAGCATTGCCTTGCTCCGGCTCCTTGATTTGCAAATGCCGCGCGCGGCTGCCACTGGAAGTTAGAGTGACTGTTTTTCCCCATAGAGGATAGTGCTCAGCGACTGTTTGCTGTTTTGCACAGCCGTTAATAAACATTAAGAGGAGTAAACATAGTAGTCGCTTTGAATAGGAATAAAAATCTTGCCTTAGATTCAAGGTGCTTATTTCCGTCGCTAAGATAAATCTATAAGCCATGCATCATGAAAATATTGATCTAGCATATAGGGTGTAATGTTTAGCCAATGATCCACAGCGTCGAGTATGACCGAGTCTGAGGTCATTGCTACTCTATCACTGGTTGAAATGACCCGGTCGGGATTATTGTGTAAAGCAGATTGCCAGTTCCAGCCGTGTGATTTAGCCGTGGTGCGTATCAACTGTACTAACCGGCCACTATTAGAAACAGGTCTGTCAAATAACCACTGTACGCTATCGGGCTCAAAAGTAGCTAAGGTATGCTCTATCATTTCTATGACCAGTCCGTTTCCTGAACCTGCCGATACGTACCATATACACTCGCCAGATCACGAATACAACCGTCATGGCATTGCAGTAATACGGCTCCGGCTATTGCTGCTTCCAGCGTGATAATCAGGTTGAAGCCATCTATTATAAGGTGGCGGTGTTTGATTTCCTGGAGCTTTAGACACTTGCTATTTCTGCCATTTTTTCTGTTATCGGAACAGGCAGCCCTACCGATGGCCATGCGCTGGCGCTGCTCAAGCCGGTGATGATCGCCGACTAAGGTCGTCGCAGAATGCCTGGAATAGCCACGGTTGAATAACCAGCAAAGCTCGTAAGCGGCTTTCTGTAAACGCAATAATTGCTGACCACTAAATAATATCTGATCACCGGGGTGAGCGCTATGATGTCTTTGCTCATGACTATTCATATTGGCATAATAACATGAAGAAAAATATCATTATTACTAATTATTAACCTTGTTCGTTAGATTGTTTAAATCCTTAACTCACTTGGACAGTAACATGCTTTCCTGCTCTTTCCAGCATATCAACTAAAGCATCAATACTGAATTTTCCAGATTTCCCCCGCATAATATCGGATATTCTTGGGCGTGTAACATGCAGTAAATGGGAGGCTTCTTCTTGTTTAAGTTGCTTTTCTTTTATCCATTCACTAATTTGACACATTAGCTGAGCTTTAATTTTTAGCTTACTCGCTTCTTCAGAGGTAAACCCCAAATCTTTAAAAACATTCCCATTTTCAGTCGTAATATGGGTAATAGAGGTATTAATACTATTCATCATTTAGTCTCATTCTTTATTGCTTTGTATCGAGTTTTAGCAATATTAATATCATTTTGATTCGTTTTTTGAGTCTTCTTTTGGAAAGCATGAAGAACATAAATTTTCTCTGAAAATTTTGCTACATACATGACTCTAAAAGTTCCATCCTCATCATAAATACGAATCTCTTTAACGCCAGAACCGGCTTCCTGGAAAGGCTTCCAGTTTTCAGGTTCAAGTCCGTTTTGAATTCGATGAAGTTGATACCCTACTTCTCTCTTCACCTCATCAGGCAAAGCAAGTAAATCTTTGAGACTTGAGCCGACCCAATAAATTGGCTTTTCTTTTTCCATGCGCCTAAATGTATCAAATTATATACATTTCGTCAATTTCCATTTTCACTCTTTTCCCTATTATTGGAAGTCTGAAAAATATAAAGAAAATCAATGACTCTGACCCTAATTATTAGTTTTGTACCAATTTTATTTCAACATGACACCCAACTGCTTCTGCATATTTACGTAATGTAGATAACGAAGGAGAGTGTTGTTTGCGCCCCCCACCAGACTCCAACCTAGCAATGGCAGGTGTTTTAGTTCCCATTATTTCTGCAACTTCAGCCTGAGTTAAGCCAGCGCTTACTCTTGCTCTTAATAGCTCATCAAAAACAGAAAACTCATCCTCTAAATCATCATATGCAACCCTAACCTCTGGTTTACTTAACATTTTTTGCTTTAATTCATTATGTGTCAGCATTTAATTTAACCTCATTCATTCGAGAAATAGCGACTTTAAGTTCTTTGGATGGGATATTTTGAGTTTTTTTGATGAAAGAGTGCAACATTACAATGCGTTTATTGACTAGAGTGCAATATAAAACACGGCCAATCCCTTCTTTTGACTTAACCCGCAATTCAAACAAACCATTTTTCATAGCTCTAGTGTGAGGCATTCCAAGGTTGGCACCATAAATACACATTCTATCAGCCAGGCGTAAGTACCTTGCCTGAATTCCTGACGGCATAGAAGCAATGTCATTTTGAACCGCTTCGCTGTAATAAATAATTTCCCATTCCATATTCATCATATTAACGTATCTGATCCCTTTTACACGACACTATCTCCACCACACAGACCCAGCCTGTATAAAAACCCCAAAATAGGGCTCCCTTCCAACAAATCAATGGCAAATCAATGGGGTCAAT